>CBFGNI010000055.1:0-14355 GCA_965650105.1 uncultured bacterium
CTAAAGCGCTGGCTGAAAAAGGTATCTCTGTCGATCTGATCAACATGCATACCATTAAACCACTTGACGAGGCTGCGGTAATAAAATCGTTGAAGAAAACAGGCGCAGTAGTCACTGCCGAAGAGCACCAGGCAAACGGTGGCCTTGGCGATAGCATAGCCAACGTGGCGGGCCGCGAATGCCCTGTACCGCACGAATATGTAGCTGTTATGGATACATTCGGTGAAAGCGGCAAGCCGGTTGACCTGCTAAGCAAGTATGGTTTAACCACAGAGAACATTATAGCTGCGGCTGAAAAAGCTATCAGCAGGAAGAATAAATAATTTTCGGCCTTCGGGCTATCAATCAATATTTCGCCAGATATGCAGGCAACACTGGAACAAGCAAAGCAATTAGGACTACTTGAAGAGGAGTTTGAGCAGATAAAAGAGATACTGGGCCGTACACCCAACTTCAACGAAGTAGCTATGTACTCCGTAATGTGGAGCGAGCACTGTAGCTATAAGAACTCAATAACACAATTAAAGACCTTACCACGCGATGGCGCACGCCTGCTGGTAAAAGCCGGTGAAGAAAATGCCGGGTTGGTAGATATAGGTGATGGCTGGGGTTGCGTATTCAAAATAGAATCGCACAACCACCCTTCTGCTATCGAACCATTCCAGGGTGCAGCAACAGGCGTGGGTGGTATTCACCGCGATATCTTCACGATGGGTGCCCGTCCCATCGCATCTTTAAACTCATTGCGCTTTGGTAAGCTGGACAATCCTAAAACCAAATGGCTGGTAAAAGGTGTGGTAAAAGGTATCTCACATTATGGTAACTGCTTCGGTGTACCAACCGTAGGTGGTGAAATATATTTCGAAAGCTGCTACCAGACCAACCCGCTGGTAAACGCTATGAGTGTGGGTGTAGTGCGTAACGGTCAAACCGTATCGGCTACATCGCATGGTGCAGGCAATCCTGTATTTATAGTAGGCGCCTCTACAGGTAAAGATGGTATTGGTGGTGCATCATTTGCATCGGCCGATATCAGCGAAGACAGTGCAGAACAACTGCCATCGGTACAAGTGGGCGATCCTTTCGAAGAAAAGAAACTATTAGAAGCTTGCCTTGAAATGATACCCACGGGTGCATTGATAGGTATGCAGGATATGGGTGCGGCAGGTATCACTTGCAGCACCAGCGAAATGAGTGCAAAGGGCGAACATGGTATGATCATCCACCTGGATAAGGTACCTACCCGCCAGCAAAATATGAAGCCGTGGGAAATGCTGCTGAGCGAAAGCCAGGAGCGTATGCTGATAGTAGTGAAGAAAGGCCGCGAAGCGGAAGTGCAAAAGATATTTGACAAATGGGATATACACTGCGAGCAGATAGGTGAAGTAACGGAAGATAAGAACCTGAAATACTACATGAATGGCGAGCTGATAGCTGATGTGCCGGCCGAAAGCCTGGTATTGGGCGGTGGCGCACCTATCTACAAACGCGAATACAGCGAGCCTAAGTATTTCGAAGAAATAAAGAAATTCAACCCCGATAGTATTGCACAACCTGCCGACCTGAAAGAGGTGGCTTATCAGTTAGTGCAATTACCAACTATAGCATCTAAACGTTGGGTGTACGATCAGTACGATTCGATGGTAGGTACGGGTAACACACAAACCAATGAACCAAGCGATGCACCGATAGTACGTGTACACGGTACTGCCAAAGCAATTGCTATGACTACCGATTGTAACAGCCGATATGTATTTGCTGATCCTTATGTAGGTGGTATGGCCGCAGTGAGCGAAGCTGCACGTAACATTGTTTGCAGCGGTGGCCTCCCGGTAGCTATTACCAATTGCCTGAACTTTGGCAACCCTTACAACCCTGAAGTTTATTACCAGTTTGTACATGCTATAAAAGGCATGGGCGAAGCTTGTCGCAAGTTCGATACGCCTGTTACCGGTGGTAATGTGAGCTTCTACAACCAGTCGTCTTACGATGGCCCGGTATACCCTACACCAACTATTGGTATGGTGGGTATCCTGGATAACATCGACCAGAAGATGACCATGTTCTTTAAGAATGATGGTGATGCTATTTACCTGCTGGGCAAAAACAAAGCTGACTACAACTGTTCTGAATACTTGCATCAAATACATGGTGTAACACATAGCCCGGCTCCTTACTTCAACCTTGATGAAGAAGCGAAACTGCAAACAACATTGTTGCAACTAATACGCGACAAGAAAGTACAATCGGCGCACGATATAGCTGAAGGTGGCTTGTTCGTTACCATGCTGGAAAGCGGTATGCAACTGAACATGGGCTTCACTCTTACCTGCGATAACAACATGCGTAAAGATGCCTTCCTGTTTGGTGAGGCGCAGAGCCGGGTAGTGGTAAGCGTAAGTGCAGCACAGCAGCAAGCCTTTGAAGCATCGTTGAATGGCCTGAAAGCAACCAAACTGGGTACAGTGAAAGCAGATGGACACATTGTAATAGATGGCGACAATTGGGGTCCTGTTACCGACTGGAAGAATGCATACGATACTGCTATAGAGAAGCTGATGAACAGCTAAGACAAATCAGATACTAAGCTTCGTAGCAAACCTCAGAGTAGGCTATGTCGCCGGGCATGGGTGGGTGTAGTTTCCTTACAGCCACCCTTATCTTTTCAGTAGGGGGCATCTGTAGCTTCAGGTTGGCATATATCTGCTGTACAAAGGTCTCAAGCAACTGGAAAGTCTCTTGGAACACATCGTTTACTATGCTGTGTATTAGTGTATAGTCGGCAAATGGCCAGGGTGCGCCTTCTGTTGTTTGAAGGTAGAGATCGACGTCTACTTCAAAGTCGTTGCCAATGAAGTGCTCCTGCGGATATAAGCCATAAGGTGCATGTATGCGTATGCCATGCAGCGAAACGGTAAGCATGTGCTAAAGTACTACTTAAACCTTGTATCGAATGAATATGGGAACGGCAATACCTCGAAACGCTTGCTGTTGGCCGGTTCCAGTGTATATAGATCATATACATTGTAATAGCCATTGTTACCTCCACAGCTTGATACGTGATGCGGCGCAGGACCATCTGGGCTGATATTGGTGCTGGCAAAGTAGAAGACGCCATTCTTGTCATCAACCGTAATGCCATGGGGGGATGAAAACCTGCCTCTTATCTCCTTCACCACAGTATGGGTTTGGTAATTGATAACAAAGACAGATCCACGAAACTTAACCTGCCCTGTTGAGAATTCCGGCTCGGGTTGCTCGATACAGGTAACAAACAAGTAAGGCATCTTTAGTGATATGGCAAACTCTTGTGGCTTTCTGCCAACGGGGATAACGGATGGCTGGCCGGTAATAAGCTCGTTCGTTTCAGTACTTACTATCCTTACTTCATCAGAAGCCTGGCATGAAATGAACAGCTTCTTTTTGTCAGGGGTCATAATTATTTCGTGCGGGTTAGCGCTATCTGATGCTTTTATATTGATGGTTTGAAAATCAGGGAATGGGTTTTCGAGGCTCATATTCACCTTGTAAATGTTATTGCCTACCTGTTGGGTTACATAGAAACTGGTAAATGAATCGTTTGCGGCAATACCATGCGCGGTAGTCAACAATGACTTATCGAATTTAGCCCCCGTCGGGAAATCGTAATATAGCAAGCGGCCACCTGTAAGATCGCTTACTACAAAGCGGGAGCCATCGGCATTGGGTTGCACCACGTTCCATTGCGCCCCCCCGGGTATAGCATCAAGCTGTACGGTAGCTACTATCTTATCGGTACTGGCATCTATCTTTTGTACTACATTGCCAAATGTAAAGCATACAAACGCATAGCGCCCGTCGTGAGAGAAACGCACCGTATGGGCCAGCTCAGGGTTAGCATCGTCTGCGCCTACTTTAATGTAGCGCATTACCACTTGTTTCTTGGCGTCAATTACTGCTATCTGATCGCAGGCCTGCATTGTGAGGTAGGTCTTTTGGCGGGTAGAAGCATCGCTTGAGAAAGGTACCACCCCGTTTGCATCGGGTGCGCCATTGGCTATCCAGTCGCGCAAGGTTATATACTCGTCGCGGGTAAGTGGTGCACCGTCTTTAGGCATGGTTGGTGCAGCAATAGGGCCAAGGCTGGAATCGGTATTGAGAAAATATAGCATTGAGCTGAACTCAGGACTATAAGCTACTGCTACGGCACCATTATAACCTCCATCAAACAAATGTTCCCAGGTATCTAAAAGTAAGCCGCCCGCATTAGTATAGCTGGCCTGGTTGTGACAACCCGCGGTAGCACATTTGGTAACAATAATATTTGCAATTGCTTTAGGGTAGCCGCTGCTATCAATACCGTTCGATACGGGTTTAGGGATATCATGTTTACAGGAAGAGAAAAACAGGGCAGAAGCGGCAAGGACCGTAAACAATATGGATGCTACACGCATTGATTAGACAATTAAGGGTTGTTATTTAAAATTACATTTTTTTCATCATATTTCATTGCCACAATAAATTGCGGGTTGGAATGGTTTTTCTAAATATAGTTATACTGTGCCTATATATTATATTGCATGCCCTTGATGAAGTACTTAATACCTATTGTTTTTGTTTTACTGTATGGAGTACGTGCAATAGCCCAACCAATAAGTATTGAGGTAAGGAACGATAGTACGCAAAACACGAAAGCGGCACTACAACTGGCGGAGCATGTAAAAATACAGGAGATAAAACTCTTTGGCAATAAGAAAACACGGCGTAATATAATACTGCGTGAATTGAGCCTGCAGGAAGGAACAACCATATTATCCGATTCGCTGGATATATTCCTGGAAACAAACCGTAAGCGATTAAAAAATATGTCGCTGTTTACAGACGTAAATCTTTACCTGGATAAAATAAATGACAGTGCACTGATATGGGATATAGCTGTAAAAGAACAGTGGTACCTGCTTCCCGAAGTAGCGTTTCAACTTGCTGACAGAAACTTTAATGTTTGGTGGACCGAGCACAACAGGGATATAAGAAGGGCTAACCTGCGGCTAACACTTAAGAACCGCAATTTCAGGGGTAATATGGAAAGCCTTGCCGCTACAGTGCAGGTGGGGTATACCCAAAAGTTTGCACTCGACTATTTTAAACCATACGTTGACAGAAACCAGAAACACGGTGTGGGCGCCTCTTTCCTGCTGGCGCGCAACGAAGAAACATTCTTTAAAACAGACAGCAACAAGCTGGAATTTGTTAAAGTGCCACGCAGTTATATAATAAGGCAGTTTGAAGGTGCCTTATTATATGTGTACCGGCCAGGCTACACTACCCGGCATTTGTTTGAGCTGAGATATAAAGACTGGACGATAAATGATACCATAGCAAAGCTGAATAGCGACTACCTGCAAAATGCCAGTACAGAACTACAGATGTTGCAATTTCTGTATAAGCTTGAAATAAATAAAGTTGACAACTGGAACTACCCTATGGAAGGTAGCAAGCTTGTAGGCTATGGTGTGGTAAGAAGAGGGTTTGAGGGTATGAAATTTCAGGCATACGTGCAAACCGAGAGCGGATACTTTAAGAAATTCGGTAAACGCTGGTACACATCAAACATATTAAGGGGCAGGCTTACCCTTCCTGAAGAACAGCCTTATGTATTGCGCAATGCAATGGGAACGGAAAGCGAATATGTGCGTGGGTATGAATACTATGTAATAGACGGGTCGCAGTATGGCTTGCTGCGCAATAATATAAAATACGAAGCCTTGAATATATCTATACGTAACCTGCCCTTTAAATATTTGCCTGTGATACCCATCAGGCTGTATCCCAAAGTATTTTTTGATGCGGGCTATGTAAGGAACAAGTTTGCAGGCAACAGCTACCTGAATAACAGGTGGCTTACTGGTTATGGCGCAGGGATAGATATTGTATCAGCCTACGATTTTAAACTACGGGTAGAGTACACCTGGAACCATTTGGGCGAAAAAGGGCTATTTTTGCACATCAGTAGCGAGTAAAGGTGTGTATTGTAACGATGCACGCACTTCAACCCAATACAAAATATATGCTGGTAGCACTTTACAACCGTACTTTCGACGAGCAAGACATACCCACCCTGAAGCATATTATAGAAATGCTGGAGAGCCATAAACTGCCCTTGTTGTTTTACAAGGAGTTTTATGAGCGTATAACCCCTTATGTAACGCTTAGCAGTGCGCCACGCTTATTTACCGGTAAACAAGACCTGCCCGCGCACACTGATATGCTTTTTAGCCTGGGTGGCGACGGTACTATGCTGGATACCGTATCGTTTGTAGGCAACAGTAATATTCCCATCATAGGCATTAACCTGGGCAGACTGGGTTTCCTGGCGGCTATACCTGAAGAAGAAATTGAGGAAGCTGTACTATCGCTGGTACGTGGCTCTTATACTTTAGAGAAAAGAACATTGCTGCACCTGGATTCAAGTAAACCAATGTTTGATGGAGCACCTTATGCGCTCAATGAGTTTACCATACATCGTAAGGATTCCTCTTCGATGATAAAGATACATACCTACCTGAACGGTGAGTTTTTGAATACATATTGGGCAGATGGGTTGATAGTGTCTACACCTACCGGTTCTACCGGTTATTCACTTAGCTGCGGCGGTCCTATTGTGTTTCCGCAAACATCCAGTTTTGTAATAACACCTGTTGCACCCCACAACCTGAATGTACGCCCCATTATAGTGCCCGATGATAATGTAATATCGTTTGAAGTAGAGGGGAGGGCTGAAAATTTTCTGTGCACGCTCGATTCGCGAACAGAAACTATAAACAGCAGCATACAACTGGCGGTGAAAAAGGAAAACTTTACCATATCGCTGGTGCGGCCCGATGAGCACAATTTCCTGAAAACCATACGCCAGAAGCTGTATTGGGGTATTGACAAGAGAAATTAGATAACCCTCTTACAATAAAACAATTACATTTGTAGTTATACTAAACAGCCTATGCGGAATAGTGTCATTTGTTTATTCTTATTGTTTTTGCTGCTTTTCGAAAAGACAAGTGCCCAAACTTTCTATGAGAATAAAGAGTATGGCATATCGCTGGGTGGGTCGCAATATTTTGGTGACCTGAACGATCACTACGGTTTTAAATTTGTAAGGCCCGCAGGTGGTGCGTTTGTACGGATACACGCCAACCCGTTTATAGCTGTACGCTTTTCGGCGGCATATACGAAAGTAGGTTACGACGATAAACTATCGAATAACTACTTCAACAAAAGGCGTAACCTTAACTTTAAGAGCGATATACTGGAAGCAACCATACAGGCGGAATTTAACTTTTTCAGGTTTTTTACCGGCGAGTTGAACAGCCGCTTTACACCATATCTTACAGGAGGTGTTGGCGGGTTTTACTACAGCCCATATACCACATACAACGGGGTAAAATATTACTTGCGCGATCTGGGTACAGAAGGGCAATTGGTAGGGTATGGCAATAGGGCGTATAGCAATATGAATATATGTTTCCCTGTTGGTGCAGGATTTAAATACTGGCTGCGGCCGGGGTTGAATTTTGGTTTCGAAGTGGCTGACCGCCTTACGTTAACTGATTATATTGACGATGTGAGCGCTACATACGTGGGTAAGGACAAATTTCCTGTAGATGGCATGAACCCAAGCCCTGCAAGCGTTTTGCAAGATAGATCGGTAGAAATAAGCAATGAACCTTTAGGCAGGGCAGGGAAACAGCGTGGTACCAGCTCTACCAAAGACCAATACCTGATGTTCCAGTTCAACATCTCGTTTCAGCTGAAAACCTACAAATGTCCCGCATACCTCAGGGAAGGTTATTTCGAACTGAATTATCTCAACTAAAAATCGAGCATCACATTTACCCATTCATTATCGAAGCGTGCGTTGTAGCGCTCGTAGAATTTTATTGCAGGCTCGTTCCACTCGAGCACCTGCCAGGTAAGCCCATGAAGATTTCTGTCAGCAGCTTCTTTTATCAAAGCATCCATCAAAAGCGAACCTAAACCTTTACCCCTGTATGCTTCGGTAACCAATATGTCTTCCAGGTACATCTTTTGCCCCTTCCAGGTAGAATAGCGTATATAGTATAAAGCAAAGCCCTGCACCTGCCCATCAACTTCGGCCACAAAAGCCCACCAAATGGGGTTATCGCCAAAGCCGCTTTGTATAAAATGCTCTTTAGTCACAGTTACAGCATCGGGCGCTTTTTCAAAAACTGCCAGTTCCTGTACCAGTTCCAGCATACGTGTGCAATCGGCTTCTACAGCGCGCCTGATGGTTATTTCAGTATTTTGTAAAGGCATAGTTTTATGGATCTTTCCCTTGTTTGCAATAGTAATTGGTTCTGCACGTTATAACAAGCCTAAAGGTTGTAAAACTTGCGTTAAACCGTTGGAGTATGCAGTAAAGGCAACGTAATTTTAGTTAATATTATAAAATCAGAAAAATTATAGCATAATGAGCACCATACAAGGCGAGATACTTTGGGTAGACGACGAGATAGAATCATTGAAGTCGCAGATATTGTTTTTGAAGAACAAGGGATACGAAGTAACGCCTCTGACCAATGGATACGATGCATTGGAATTTCTGAAAGAGAATAACAATACCGTAGATGTTGTATTGCTGGATGAAAGCATGCCGGGTATTACCGGGCTTGAAACCCTTGCAAAGATAAAAGAGATACTGCCCAACCTGCCGGTAGTGATGGTGACGAAGAACGAGGCAGAGAATATAATGGAAGAAGCGATAGGTGGCCAGATAAGCGACTACCTGATAAAACCGGTGAACCCTAACCAGGTATTACTATCGTTGAAAAAAATAATGGATACCAAAAGACTGGTTTCAGAAAAGACGACTGTTGCTTATCAACAGGATTTCCGTAACCTGTTTATGGCGTTAAGCTCTAACCTTGACCATGAAGAATGGAAGGACCTGTACAAAAAACTAGTGCATTGGGAACTGGAGATGGCAAAAAGTGATAGCTCGGAAATGATGGAAGTGCTGCAGTCGCAGAAATCGGAAGCCAATACAGAGTTTTACAAATACATATCGAAAAACTACGCAGGGTGGATAAAAAATGATGACGGGCCCTTACTGTCGCATAATCTGTTTAAAAGGAAAATAGCCCCGCATTTGGAAAAAGGTAAACCAACCTTCCTGGTAGTGATAGATAACCTGCGCTTTGACCAATGGAAAGCTTTGCAGCCTATCATGAGCGAATCGTACCGGACGGTAGAAGAAGATATGTTTTACAGCATACTGCCTACTGCTACACAATATGCACGCAATGCTTTGTTTGCGGGTATGCTGCCGATGGATATTGAAAAGCACTTCCCGAACGAATGGAAAAATGATGACGAGGAAGGTGGTAAGAATTTGTTTGAAGAAACATTTTTGCGTTACCAGCTAAAACAGCTGGGACTTGACCACCTGAAAACCCAATATGTAAAGATAACTAACAACGAACATGGTAAAGAGTTTGAAGATAATATTCACAACTTCTTGAACAACGACCTAACGGTTGTAGTGTACAACTTCGTTGATATGCTATCGCATGCACGTACGGAAATGGAAGTGCTGAAGGAACTTGCAGGTGATGAAATATCTTACCGGTCGCTTACTGTGAGCTGGTTCGAACACTCGCCTCTGTTTCGCGCATTGAAAAAAATAGCTGACAAAGACATACAACTGCTGGTAACAACGGATCATGGAACCGTACGTGTAAAAACACCCAGTAAATGTGTAGGCGACAGGCAGACAACTACTAACCTGCGCTACAAGCATGGCCGCAACCTTCAGTATGAGGAAAAAGACGTGCTTGCTTTCCGCGATCCTAAGCTGGCGGGGCTACCCAAGCCTAATGTAAGTTCAACCTTCATATTTGCGAAGGAAGATGTGTTCTTGTGTTACCCGAATAATTACAACCATTACGTGAACTATTATCGTAATACTTTTCAGCACGGTGGCATATCGCTGGAGGAAATGATAGTGCCGGTGATACGCCTACAAAGCAAAGGATAATAACATTTAAACAATAAATAGTAAAGTTCTCAGATAGCATATATGGAACCTATATCAGAACCACTGACCGTAGATAACACAGATAACGTACAGCACCTGATAACGCAGGTAGAAAAAGTAATACGTGGTAAACGTGATAAGATAGAACTGGTTATAACCTGTTTACTGGCAGGCGGGCATATACTGATGGAAGACAACCCCGGTACCGGTAAAACAGTACTGGCGCGTACTATAGCGCAATGTATAAGCGGTGGCCACGGTGAGCAGCATGTGATGTTCAAGCGCATACAGTTCACTCCCGACCTGCTACCCATGGATCTTATTGGTACACACATTTTCGATGACAGGAATAAAGAATTCATCTTTAAGCAAGGGCCGTTGTTTTGTAATGTGCTGTTGGCCGATGAGATAAACCGCGCATCGCCTAAGGTGCAAAGTGCCTTGCTGGAAGCAATGGCCGAAAGCCAGATAACGGTGGGTGATACTACGCTGCAACTGGAGAAAATGTTCTTTACCATAGCTACGCAAAACCCGATAGAGATGGAAGGTACTTATCCACTGCCTGCCGCACAGCTCGATCGTTTTTATATGAAGATCATTTTCGGGTATGTGAACGAAGAAACAGAACTGGATATATACCGTAGCTACGTGAATATTGCCAATAACCTGGTGAATTTGCAACAAGTGCTGAGCTTGCAGGATGTACTGGCTTTACAGCAACAGGCAGCAGAAGTTTTTGTACATGATGAAATAGTACGCAGCGTAAGCAATATTGTGAGAGGCTCGCGCGAGCATGCTGATATATCTCTGGGCGCATCAACCCGCAGTGGTATCTCTTTCCTCAAATGCCTGCGTGCATACGCTTTGGTAAAAGGCAGAACCTTTGTGATAGAAGACGACGTGAAAGATATAGCCTACGCTGTGCTTGACCACCGCCTGGTGTACCGCAATAAAGATGGCAGGCAACATGCACTGAACAGTATTATAAATAAAGAAACAGAAAGGCTTGCACGGCTAAAGCTACATGCATAAGCTTAGTATGAGGGAATACGCTAAACAAACAAAATATATAGTATGCACAATGTTGATGCTGCTTTTATGTGGCATTGATGTTTGTGCACAATCGCGCGCGCAGCAAAAAGCGGCACAACGCTACGAGATAGATGCGAAACGCATTGGCGTGAATATGGAAGGAGAAGATGCTCTGCCGCGTTCGCGCGAATTTAAAAGAATAGATAGCAGTTATTATGTGGGCTGGCTGTTTGAAGGAGCGTATAAATACAACCATGCTGCTGATTACCTGGGTTATAAAAATGCGTCGGTGCCGCTGGAACATGCGCTTAATTCGATAGAGCGCGACTACAAGAAAGAACTGGGGACACGCACTGCCGACCTTATGATATACTACCCGGCGTATAAATACCAGATAGATTTTACCATTATTGCATTTTACCTGATGAATTGCTACAGCAATATGGAAGAAGTGCAAAAAAACTATAACCTGCTGCGCCGTGTAATAAAATGGAATTTTCAGCGCGACTACCAGATGGATGCATATAACTATTTGGGCTGGAATATACATCGCAACCGCTACTATACCAGTGCCAAATATCCTTTCCTGAAAAACAGCATCAACGAAAATGAACGCCTGGCAAATGCAAGTCTCGATTCGGGATTACGGCGCATCAACATCAATAAAAAACTGAATTCAGCTATCTTTCAGCCCGGCTATGAAGAGATGGAGAAAATGGCGGTGTATCATTACAAATCAATATTGTACAGTTATGCATTGAAGATAGATTCGGCAGCATACTATTATAACCTGATGCGCAAGAGCCCGATATTTCCACATAATAACTATGCAACATTCAGATCGATATGTGGCGATTTTCGTGAGGCGGAAAGTGAATATGAACAAGCAATAACACAAGACGCCGGCGACAAGCGCTTAAAGGAATGGGCGTATTACACGTCTATTATAGATATATACAAAGGTTTGCCTAAGGCCGGTGCAGAGCTGATGCGCGATATGATAAAGGCCAATGGATCGACACCGGGATTTGGCTGGTATAATATTGCGCTGGCGCGCGCCATGCATTACGATGGACAAATTGCAGAAGCAGAACGCTATGCAAATAAAGCAGCGGAATTTAAGGAACTGCATATAGGCACTACGCTTAGCCAGTCGCACTACGACTTCAGTGTACAACTATTGAAGCTGATAGATAAAGACGCCATGCTGGAGCGCAAGAAATTTGAGAACCGCAACTGGTGGTACAACCCCAATGTATTGATGAACATGGGGCAGCTACTGGGTGAAAAATACCTGCAACAGTTTTTGATAATCAACCAGTTTGCGCAGAACCCTGAACGTGACCGTGTTATTTATAAACTTTTCTCAACCGAAAGCACTGTAAGCTGGGATGAGGTATGGTACCTCATACGCGATTTCAGTACACGCTTTTTTTTAGAACGCTTTAGGAAAGAAGCGCAAACCGACGATCGTAAATACATCAATAAATATTTCAAGCTATTCATTGCAAAGCTGGAAATGAAACAGGGCAACTATAAAGAAGCCAGAACGATACTGAACGGTATTATGCGAGACCCCAATACAGATGGCGAATACGAGAAGCTTTTTATTGCCCGTGTGTACCAGGCGCAAGCTGAATGTGCAAAGGAGCGTAAAGACAATACAGATTATTCGCGCTGGGTGTACCTGATGTATCAACTATACCCACAACTGATACCCGACGCAGGGTTGGTAATGAATATGAACTTGCATACCAGTGGTACTACAGATAAGCTTGTGGTGGAGAGATTGAAAGACTGCAATATAAACTGGGTAGGTGCCGGTAGTAATACCGCCGAAGCATATCTTATATTTTCTGGTAATGGCAGTAAGAAGCGTATTGAATATTATGTACTTGACCAGAGGAGCAATTATATAGTGCAGAAGCAAGCCTTTAACTATAAAAAGCCGGAAGAAGCCGGTATTGAAATGGCATACCGTTTATTTAATATTGGTGGTAAAGACCTGAGAGAAAATGAGCCGGGTTCTTAATAATATTTCAATCTACTACTATGGCTTTTTTCTTAGGGCTGGCTTTGATGTACGGTATTCTTTGGCTGCTTTCGCTTGCCGGCATGAAATCTCTAAACGACCATATGCTGCGTGGTGCCTATGCAGCCGGTATCATGTTCATAATGATTGGTGTAGCGCATTTTGCCAAGCCTGAGATGATTGAAGCATACCTGCCTAAATCCTGGCCCTATAAAAGGGCTATGAATTTTGTCAGTGGCTTTTTCGAAGTAGCATTTGGTGTGGGGCTATTTTTCCAAGCCACCCGTACCTATTCCGCCTGGGGATTGCTACTTCTGTTGGTAGCAGTATTTCCTGCCAATATCAATATGGCTATCGTAAAGCCTAATTTCTCCAATATTTTTCGTCTCTTTTTCCAGCCTGTATATATGTTTTGGGTCTATTGGTTCTGCCTTAGGTAAAAGAATTTGTATATGTTAATAGGATAAGCTGATAATGGTTGAGGAGCAACTTTGCAAATCCCCCATATCACGCTAACTTTGCATATTCTTTATAACAATCAAGTTATTTTATTATTTAATATGAATTTGTTTTCCATTCAAGATCAGGAATTCATCCAACGCCATATAGGCCCCGATGAACAAGAAACTGAACAGATGTTGCGCACTATTGGTGTATCGGGTATGGATGATCTGACAGGACGTACAGTGCCTGACGCTATCCGTATGGATCACAAATTGAGATTGCCAAAAGCTATCAGCGAAGCAGAGTACCTGCGCCAGCTGAAAGACATTTCGCTGAAAAATAAAGTTTACAAAACATATATAGGGCAAGGTTATTACGATACGCATACACCCAGCGTGATACTGCGTAATATTTTTGAAAACCCGGGATGGTACACACAGTACACTCCGTACCAGGCTGAAATTTCACAAGGCCGTTTGGAAAGCTTGTTGAACTACCAGACAATGGTAAGTGATTTGACAGCTTTACCAATTGCTAACGCATCGCTTTTGGATGAAGCTACCTCTGCTGCTGAAGCAATGGCTATGTTCTTCCACATGTTGAACAAAGACAGCAGCAACCCCGAGCGTCCGAAATTCTTTGTAGATAACGAAGTATTCCCGCAAACAAAAGATGTAGTAGTTACACGTGCTACACCATTAGGCATTGAAGTTGTTTATGGCGATTACCAATCGGCACAAATAGACAGTACTTATTTCGGTGCGCTGGTTCAATATCCTAACAATAAAGGTTCTATTGAAGACTATCGCAGCTTTAT
>CBFGNI010000056.1:0-14252 GCA_965650105.1 uncultured bacterium
TGGCGGGATAATTATTTCGCCATGCAAAGAACCGAACCTACACTCTGCTCGCATGGCAGAAAGTATTTAGTGCTTCGTGAATAACATTGAATGGTATTCCCTTTACTATTGGCTTACCAATGCTATTCAGCATTACAAAATCTATAGTTGCTTCATTTCGTTTTTTATCCATGCGCAACACTTCAATTACTTTTTCAGGGGCAAAATCTATAGTTATCGGCAATTGGTACCTGAGTAGCAATGTGGCCAGCTTATTCTTTACAGAGCTATGCAGGCCAACAACATATTCAGATACAATGCACGATACGATCATACCCAAAGCTATTGCATGCCCGTGTGGTATACGGCATATAGTTTCGAAAGCATGGCCGGCGGTGTGCCCGAAGTTCAATAGCTTACGCTTACCATGCTCCTGTTCATCGGCCAGCACTATTTCGTTTTTGTAGGTAACACAGGTATCTATAAGCCTGCCTAAAGCATGTTCATCGTTGCGGTAGTATCTGATATCATATTTCGACAAGCTGGCAAACATAGGTTCATCAAACAAACAAGCATATTTTATTACCTCTGCAAAGCCATTATTCCATTCAGCAACAGGTAATGTATGAAGCAGTTTATGATCGTAAAGAATAAAGTCGGGCTGGTGTATAGTACCAAGCAGGTTTTTTTGTAAACCGACATTTATACCATTTTTGCCACCCACCGCGGCATCAACCATACCCAAAATGGTGGTAGGTACAAAACCAAAACGTACCCCACGCATATATATAGATGCAAAAAAACCTGTAAGGTCGGTTATTACCCCACCTCCTACACCTATAATGGTAGTTTTACGATGCGCTTGCTTCGCTATCATGTGCGATGTAAGCAGCGTAATATTATTCAACGATTTATTTGCCTCACCAGGCTGTATAGTTATGACAGCTTTAAAACCATCAAATAATGCTGCATGATACTTTCCTATATTCGCATCTGTAATAATGATCGACTCCTCTTTTACACATAAGTCGCTTATTCTATCGAATGAGCTGTTCAAAAGATAAGTAACCTCCCCTGTTGGAAATTTTTGAGAAAAAGTCATAGGCTGCCCAAATTTATCATTTAAACCGACTCATAAAGCATTAACTATTATTTGAACATAAAAATGGCTTATAATGACATTTATTACTTCAGGTGCCGGGAAAACATAAAATCGTAACTTTGCAGACTCTTTTTATAAGAATACATATATGAGCAGGCACGGGAAAGTATTAGTAGCTATGAGTGGTGGTATCGACAGTACCGTTACTGCATTAATGCTTCATAACCAAGGTTACGAAGTGGTGGGTATAACCATGAAAACATGGGACTATGCCTCTGCCGGCGGTGGAAAAAAAGAAACAGGCTGTTGCAATCTCGATTCTTTTAACGACGCACGCCAGGCCGCTGTGGAACATGGCTTTCCGCACTATGTACTGGATATACGCGAGGAATTTGGCGGCCATGTGATCAATAACTTTGTTGAGGAGTATATGGCGGGGCGCACACCTAACCCTTGTGTGCTTTGTAATACACATATTAAATGGTCAGCACTGCTGAAGCGTGCGAATGCACTGAATTGTGATTTTATAGCCACAGGGCATTATGTGAAGGTACGCGAGGAAAACAGCCGGTTTGTTCTTTCAAAGGCGCGCGACCTAACCAAAGACCAAAGCTATGTGCTATGGGGCCTTGGACAAGATTGCCTGAGCCGTAGCTTGTATCCATTAGGCGATATGCTGAAAACTGAGGTGCGCCAACTGGCTTACGATATGGGTTATAAAGAGCTATCGAAAAAAGCAGAAAGCTATGAAATATGCTTTGTACCTGATAATGACTACCGCGGCTTCCTGAAAAGGCAAATACCTACTTTGGAACAAGAGGTAGATGGTGGCAATTTTGTGCTTGCAGATGGCAAAGTAGTAGGTAAGCACCGCGGGTACCCTTTTTATACTATAGGCCAGCGCAAAGGACTGGATATAGCACTTGGCAAGCCCATGTTTGTTACGAAGATTGTACCCGAAACCAATACTATAGTGCTGGGTGAAGCACATGAATTGCAGGAAAACGGCATGGTTGTAGGCGGGCTTAATATGGTG
The DNA here is from genome assembly GCA_965650105.1 of uncultured bacterium. Lineage (GTDB taxonomy): Bacteria > Bacteroidota > Bacteroidia > Chitinophagales > Chitinophagaceae > Polluticoccus. The sequence goes on from CBFGNI010000056.1 coordinate 2,118, forward strand.
AAATATGCCAGTATCGCCCCCGGTATGGAGGCTACAACTAAAATACGCTATAAGGATCCCGGTTCAACAAGTATATTGCAACCTGAAGGTGACCTTGTGCATGTGCATTTTGAGCATTCAGTGCACAGTATAGCGCCAGGCCAGTCAGCAGTTTTTTACGAAGGCGATGACGTAATAGCCGGAGGCATTATCAGAAAAGGGCTTGAATTGAGCTAAAAAGGGAGTGGAATTAGTTTTGAAATGACTTCTTTTTTTATTTCTTTCATTATATATTTACGGAAATAACAGCATCCCGAGTCTTATGAATAAAAAGTTGTTACCTTTCTTATTCCTGGCAACACTATTTACTGTTTCCTTATTCTCTTGTAAGAAAGCTGATGAAGATGAGCCCGTTACTGAAAATGCAGACGCATATTTTCCTCTGGAAAAGAATAAATATATTATCTACAATGTAGACTCAACTATATGGGATGATCAACTATGTGTTAAGATATCGAACAAGTACCAGATGATGTACACAGTTGCCGATACCTTTACAGATGGGCAAGGAAGACTTTCTTACCGTATAGATACACGCATACGCAAAAAAACTGAAGACCCCTGGACAACACAGGATGTGATATATGTAACCAATACCAAGGCGCAAACAGAATTGGTACAAAAAAATCTGCGTTTTATAAAATTGGTTTATCCTATTCAGGAAGGCCGCAATTGGGAAGGAAACGCATTGATCAGCTCTATTGATACACCATATATGTATTTTGCAGGCTGGCAATACCGTTACGACAATGTCGGTGATGATTTCAATACAGGTGAAATAATTTATAATAATACTATTACAGTTCGCCAGGTAGATATTACTGAAAACGACCCTGAAACTATACCTAATAAGCCGGCACTACGCACTTATGGTAAAGAAGTATATGCTAAGGGGTTGGGCATGGTTTACCGTGAGTATTATCACTGGACTTATGATGAGACGGCACTTGCCAATAACGACCCTAATAACCCTAACAGGTGCCGTAAAGGTACCGGCGTGGTTATGAAGGCCGTAACTCATAACTAAACCCGGTTTTTATGTTGCGTTGGTGTAGTGGCTTTTGTTTGGCATTGGTATTTTTACTTGGTCTTCAGCAAGTACAGGCACAGCAACAATACGGTTTCCGCATTTATTTAAAGGACAAAGTTGGTGCACCACCCTTATCAGCGTCACCATCATTTTTATCGGCCCGTGCATTAAACAGGCGTGTGGTACAAGCTATTGCTCTTGAAGAAACGGACAGACCCGTATCACCCACTTATATAGCAGATATTCTTTTCAGTACCGGCGGCAAATTCCATCTTAGCTCACGCTGGCTGAATACGTGCGTAATACTATTGGACGACTCCACACATATTTTGCAATTGCAAGGCAAGAGCTATGTAGATTCTATAAAATATATTGCCCATTATAATACTACGCTGCACCACCTGGCACCTACTCCACCCGATAATAGCAGCCAATATCTACCTCCTGGTGCGCAAATGAAAACAAGCGGCACGCATGCATATTATGGGGATGCCTTTAGCCAAACACAACTGGTAAACGGCGACTACCTGCACGATAGGGATTATAAAGGAGCAGGGAAACTTATAGCTGTGCTGGATAATGGTTTTGCAGGCGTAAATACAATGGCAGGTTTTGATAGCCTCAACCAAAATAACAGGTTAATAGACCATTTTAATTTTGTAAAGTATAGTACTGATGTATTTTCAGGGCGTTACAATCATGGCACATCTGCACTCTCGGCAATGGCAGCTAACCTGCCTGGCACATACGTAGGCACTGCGCCCCATGCAGAATATGTTGTTTACGTTACCGAAGACGATGCTAATGGAGAAATGGAAATAGAGTTGGATAATCTGTTAGCAGGTAGTGAACGTGCAGATAGTATTGGTGCTGATATTATTTCAGTTTCATTGGGATATAATATTTTTTCGTCTCCCTTCACACCCCAATCATATACTTACGCCGATATGAATGGAAGCAAAACTATTGCTGCAAAAGCTGCTAATATTGCTACCACTAAAGGTATTTTATTTGTTGCCTCAGCCGGTAATGAAGGTGGTGGTTCGTGGAACTACATACTTACACCAGGTGATGCTGATAGCGCCATTACTGTGGGTTCTGTTGACCTGAATAAAATAGTTGCGCCAACCAGTAGTTATGGGCCTAGTTCTTCAGGAAGAATAAAACCCGATGTATGCATGGTTGGCAACCCTGCAATGGTATTAACAACAGGCAATAACCCGGTTCCTATAGGAGGCACATCATTCGCAGTGCCACAACTTGCAGGTTGGGCCGCCTGTCTTTGGCAAACTAAACCTACTGCCACGCCTTTCATGATTAAGAATGCTATTATTCAAAGTGCAGATAAGTACACAGCTCCAAATAACCATGATGGATATGGCATACCTGACTTTAAACAGGCCTTCCAATACCTCGACATAAAAGATACACCGGTTATACCAACACCCACAAGCCTTATTACAGTAGGCCCCAATCCATTTGACAATAATATAGACCTAAAAGTATATCATGCAAAAACGGGAGATATCTTAGTACGCGTTGTAGATATAAATGGCAAAGAAGTATATAAAGGCAAATTCGCGCGCATTGCCGGCATTCATCATATACCTGTTAGTATCACAACTTCCCTGATACCGGGTGTTTATTATCTTACCGTATCCACATCAGGTAGTATAACAACGGTGCCCCTGGTAAAAAAATAATCATAGCTTTTGCAGTAGAGCTATAAAAAGACAATCAGCTCTGTTACTTATACCATTAATGAGTTTCGTTTCTTTTAGCTGCAAACCATTTTCTGCAAGAATCTTTTTAACAACTGTCTCATTTTCCGTTTCAAATACCGAACAGGTTATATAGTAAAGAATTCCGCCCTTTTTTAGGTATGATAGCGCGTTGATTGCAATTTTATATTGAAGCCTGGATAGGACGTTTAAATTTTCATCATCAAGATAATAAGCCTGTTCAGGCGTTCTTGCCCATGTGCCCGATCCTGTGCAGGGTACGTCGCAAATAATATTATCGAATACTTTCCCTTGCATTGTACACTTTATCTCATCGCTATCAGCCATATCCAGTACTGCGGTTTGCTGCAGATTATGGCCATATAACGTTAAACGTTCTTGCAGGTTGTGGAGTATAGTTTTACGTTTATCCGTTACAGTCAGTTTTACTAATGGCTCTTTATCTTTCAGCAATAATGATTTACCGCCTGCACCTGAGCAGCAATCCCACCACAGCTCACCAGGGTGAGGATGGAAATAGGTACCTGTTAATTGCGAAGATTTATCTTGTACTACATAAGTATCTGGAAGCAATATTTTATCGACCGGTGCCCCGTTGGGCAGGCTTAAACAGGTGGTACCAATTTCATTGTAAGCTATATTGTTCTCAACCAACCTTTCTATAATAGCTTCTTTATTTTTCCGTACTCGTATAAATAATGCGGGTTGGTATAGTAGTGATGTAACCCAGTCTTTTCGTTCAATACCTTGAGATAGTACTCCCGGATAGCAAATGATTTTATCAATATCAAATCCAATACTTTCATTTGCCAAGATCTCAATTTTATCCTTAAGCGGTAAATGCTTACTTTCTTGCCACAGGTCGGGCAATAGCTTTATCGCTGCGTTATTCTCCGTATTACAAAGGAAAAGGCATGCATTTATTTTTATTTCAATAGCATCAACACCCGTTATTGCTTTACTGCACCTGTACCAGCAATAACCCATTTCCGATAGCATTTTCCTGTCTCTACTACCCAGTTTAGGGTGTGCTTTGAAGTATTGTTTCAGAAAATGTGTTAACGGTACACTACCTGCATATTTGTCTATGATATTTACTATGTGTTGTTGTATATACCGCATACCAAACAAAAATAGCTTTATAAAAAGAAACAGCCTCAATTATTGAGGCTGTTTCGAAATGAACTATACTGTTGTTGTTATTCTACTGTTAGCTTTACTACCTGGCTGTAATCACTATCCGAATATTTAAGCAAGTATATTCCTCCCGGTAATGACATAATGTTAATCTCTGTCGTTGCAGCAGAAACTTTTACTTCACGCAGCACTTTACCAGTTATATCAGTAAGTAGTATTAAAGCATTATTACCAATATTACCATTCACTTTTATACTTACCACATCTTTTGCCGGGTTAGGATAAGCATATATGCCTTTTTCATTTTTCCCGACAGAAGCAACATTAACACCACTCTGTCTTAATGCTTGTGTATTCCATTGTGAGAAATTAAACTGGCTGTTACATTTTGCACGCACATGCACATAGTAGTCTTTGCCATCAGCTGCTAATGTTATTGGTGGAAGAGATGTGGCTGTTAGTTCAGTTCCAAACGCAGGTGACGTAGTAACGTTATTTATTTTATACTCGTAAGCAATTGCATTAGGTACAGGATCCCAGCTAACACCCGGATTATTAGTATTGGCATTTGTAATACTTACAACTGGTGTAAGACAACCTACTCTTGTTACTAACGAATCTAACAACCATGCTGAGCTATCATTTACAAAGCAACGCGAGCGTATGTGCACGTAATATTTAGTTTGTGGTATCAAACGTTCTACGTGCGCGCTCATACCTGTAGTTGAGCTAAAACCTGAACCTGTTGCAGGTGGATTATAATTAGGATCTACCTGATATTCATAATAATTGGCATTATTAGTTACACCCCAAATAAAATCGGCAGAGGTATCTGTAATACCTGTTGTAAGCACGGCACCTGGCTTGTAGCATTCAGGCATCGTAAACAATTGTCGTGTCCAATCTGACACACTGGTTGAAGAGCATTCATTACGCAGATATATATAATAAGTCGCACCGCCTACCAGTCCGTTGACCGATGCTGTAGTACCTGTAGTAAAACTACCCGGCGCTGTAGGTGCGGTACTCATTTGGCTTACTAAATAATAATATCCTTGTGAGCCGGTTACAGCTCCCCAACTAAAATCTGCGTTAGAAGCAGTAGGTGTATTTACCGATATAGATGTTGGGAAAGGACACGGATTGTATATTGTTGAGAAATATATTTTTGTCCAAAGTGAGTAGTCTGTTGATGAACATTTTGTACGCACATGGAAATAATAACCACTGCTAGCGTTCATACCAAATGCACCGTAGCTGTTAGTGCTTGTAAATGTTCCCGCTGTTGTTGGGTCAGCAGCGTTTTGGTCAAGTACATATTCATAACCCAGAGCACCAGTTACTGCATCCCAGTTTATATCGGCACTATTAGCAGTTATATTGCTTGCTGCTACATTAGTTGGGGTAGGACAAGATGGTAATACATTCAGATCATAATCTTCCGTTTCACCATTGCCCCAATAGGTATAACAAGGTGTACCGTTGCCATAATAGCTACCCATCACCCTTAAACGTTTTACGCCTATTGTTGTAGTAGAAGGAACCGTAATTGTTCCCGTCTGTGTTGCGTAATAAGAAGTATAACCGCTGGAATACATATTTTCACCCGCGTCGGTAAAATCTCCGTCATTATTCCAATCTACCCAAATATTATAATACATATATGACGAAGGCCCATTTGTAATAGTAAAGCTGAAAGATGTGCCCTTCACAGCTTCAATAACATCTGTTGAATTGTAAGAGTTAGACCCGCTGTAAGCGTTATCGCACGATGTCGAGAGACTAATATCAGTTGTTGCTCCTGAAGTGCTGAAACCAGCACAATAATAATAGTAATAGCAATAAGAGTATGGTGTGCAATATTGTGCCTTTGCTAATACAGGCATCAATACAACCATACACATCAGTATCGCATTACGAAAAACTAGAGGGGTAAATTTTTTCATAATTTTTAGTTAAACATATATTCCCTAAGTTAAATAACTTTAATCATATTTGAAATACGTCGGCCCTTAAAAAGGAGATATTTTTTAATACACACATTTAGATGAAATTTCTAAATACTTAATCGTCTCAAATTCAATATATATGATTTCTATATAACAAAATGAGCCGCAAAAATTTGCGGCTCATTTTGTTTGATTTTAAAATTACTCTTTCGTCACCTTCACCACTTTTGAGTGTCTATTGTCTGTATATTTTAACATATACACACCTTTAGGCAAAGTAGCCATATTTACTTCTGAACTGTTATTGTCAATATAGCCTTGCATAACAATTTTTCCGGTTATGTCTGATAATACTAAACTGGCATGCTCTGCCATCTGGGCCAGTACCCTTATTTGCAGTATGTCTCTAACAGGATTAGGATATACGCTCACATCAAATTCATCTGCTGAAAAATTAGCAACACTTAAAGCACTTGTGCGTAACGGATTGGTTACCCATTGCGAAAAACTAAACTGGCTATTACATTTTGAACGTACATGTAAATAATAATCTTTACCGTCATTAGCTAACGTAATAGGGCCTGTAAATGTATTGCTTGTTTCAGTACCGAAAGCTGGTACAGCTGCACTGGTACTTACACGATATTCATACGCAATTGCATTAGGCACTGCATCCCAGCGTGCGGATACATTATTTGTTTGCGCACCAGTAATAACAACGTTCGGCCTTAAGCAACCCATTTGTGTTACTAATGAATCTAATATCCAATCAGAGCTATCATTGGTAAAACATTTTGAACGTAAGTGTACATAGTAAAGTGTTTGTGGTATCAAGCCTTCCACATGTGCACTCATACCTGAAGTTGCGCTAAAGCCCGAACCACCCGCAGGTGGATTATAGTTTGGATCAACCTGATATTCATAATAATTTGCATTGCTGGTAACTCCCCAAATGAAATCAGCAGAAGTATCAGATACATTAGAAACTAAAATACTGCCCGGTTTGTAACATTCGGGCATAGTAAACTGAGTACGGCTCCAGTCTGAAGTACTGGTGGCAGAACATTCATTACGAACGAAGAAATAATATGTATTACCCCCTGTCAACCCCGACACAGTAGCCGTATTGCTTGTAGTACTGGTACCGCTCACAATTGGTGTTGCGGGGTTGGCGCTTACTATATACTGATATCCTACTGAACCTGCCACAGGAGTCCAGCTAAAATCAGCAACAGATGTGCCACTTGGTGTAAACGTAATTCCTGTTGGATAAGGGCACGGGTTGAAAATAGTAGTAAATGGCACTGAAGTCCAACCGGAAAATGCCGATTGTCCGCACTTAGTGCGTACGTGGAAATAGTAGGAAGTACTGGAAGTAAGGCCTGCTGCACTGAAACTATTAGTGGTAATCAATGTACCGGGAGCTGTAGGATTAGTAGATACCTGATCTATTACATATTCATAACCCAATACACCTGTTACGGCGTTCCAGTTAAAATCAGCCGTTGAACTAGTTATATTGCTGGCGGTTAATGAAGTAGGTGTTTGGCATGCAGCTAATACTTCGAAATTGTAATCTTCAATCTCACCGTCTGAATAATAAGTACTGCAAGGACTACCTACACCTCCATAACTACACATAACGCGCATGCGTGTTGTAGCTGGCGTAGCTGTTGCCGGTACAGTTATACTACCGGTAAATACTTGCCCTGAAGAACTTGATGAAGAGCTGGCTGTATAAGCATTTTCACCTGCATCTGTAAAGTCACTGTCATGGTTCCAGTCTACCCATATCGAAAACCATTCGCTGTATGGGTAACTGCCATTTGTTATTGAAAAATTGAAAGATGTGCCTTGTACGGCAGATGCCGTCATTGATGAATAATATACGTAAGAAGGTATAGTACCTATACAACCTGTACCGTTATTAGTAATGTTAGTTGTTGCACCTGTTGTAGAAAACGATTGAATATAATCACCATACTGACAGCCTGTTCCACTTATACTGCAATATTGTGCACTGCTAAATAAGGGTAACGCTAATAGAACAGAAAATATAACTGATCTGAATAATTGGGTAAAATTTGCCATAAATTATTATTTAAATATCACGAGGTTAACATATGTAATGTTAAAAAAAATGGTATTAATTTGAAATTAAAATATCCCTAAACGCCAATAATAAAAGGCTACCGATTTGGTAGCCTTTTATTTATAAACCATTAAGTTATAAATTAACTATAAGTGTATTGCTTCTCCTAGCGCTACTTCTATAGCATCTTTTACGGCCTCACTCATTGTAGGGTGCGGGAAAATTGTATCCAGTTGCTCCTGCCATGTAGTTTCCAGTTTACGGCTGGCCACGGTTTGTGCAATTATTTCTGTTACGTTAGCACCTATCATGTGCGTACCCAGCCATTCGCCATATTTAGCATCGAAGATCACTTTTACAAAACCTTCATTAGCACCTGCAGCACTTGCTTTGCCCGATGCTGAGAAAGGGAACTTACCTACTTTTATTTCGTAACCGGCTTCTTTAGCTTGTTTTTCTGTCATACCTACAGAAGCTATTTCAGGCGAGCAATAAGTACAACCCGGCACATTGCCATAATCCAATGGCTCAGGCGTATGGTGGTATTTACCTTCTTTATTAGCTATAGCTTCAACACATATCACGGCTTCTTTCATTGCCACATGCGCCAGAGCCTGGCCCGGCACTATATCTCCTATCGCATAAATACCTTCAACATTTGTTTTATAGTATTTATCTACTGCTACTTTATCTTTTTCCAGTTTTATGTTCAGTGCTTCCAGGCCAATGTTTTCGATATTGGTTGACACACCTACCGCACTTAGTACTATATCAGCTTCAAGTGTAATATTACCATCTTTAGTTTTTACCGTAGCTTTTACCCCTTTACCCGAAGTTTCTACTTTTTCAACCGAAGCATTGGTCATTATCTCAATGCCTTTTTTCTTATATATTTTCTCCAGTTCTTTCGATATATCTTCGTCTTCAACCGGTACTATGCGTGGCATAAATTCAACAATGGTCACTTTTGTACCCATGCTTGCATAGAAATATGCAAATTCAACACCTATAGCGCCTGAACCCACTACGATCATTGACTTAGGTTGAGTAGGCAAAGACATCGCTTCGCGGTAACCAATTATATTTTTACCATCAATAGGTAAATTGGGTAGTTGGCGGGCGCGGCCGCCTGTTGCCAATATTATATGTTTTGCCTGGTGGGCCGTGGTTTTACCATCAGCACCTGTTACTTCTACTTCTTTTTTTGTATTCAGTTTACCCATACCTGCCAGAACGTCAATTTTGTTCTTTTTCATCAGGAACTGGATACCCTTACTCATTTTATCGGCAACGCCACGGCTACGTTTAATAACAGCTGCGAAATCGGCTTTCGATTCACCGGCTTGTATACCGTAGTCCTGCGCATGGCTGATGTATTCCATTACCTGCGCCGATTTCAATAATGCTTTGGTTGGGATACAGCCCCAATTCAGACAGATACCACCCAAGCTCTCACGTTCTACTATCGCTGTCTTAAAACCTAACTGTGATGCACGTATAGCCGCAACATATCCGCCGGGGCCACTACCTACTACGATAACATCGTATGCCATATAATATTAGCTTTAAAAAAGTTAAACGGTTGTAATAAAAACCGGACAAATGTACCCATTTTTTTCAGTTTTGAGTAGCCAATCGAAACATACTAAATAGCAACTGGCACACAACAATATGTTATGCGCCAGTTATACAATATAATATTAGCTATACTTTATGCAATCGTACCATTATGATTGCTTTGTGGTGCATGACGATGATGTGGTTTATGCTTGCCCCGATATGAAGGGGCGAAACTCTTTATGCCGGTTGCTTCAGTATCGGCATTATTATCTGCACGCTTTGTTTTCAGGTATTTATATAATCTTGTTGCGGGGTAATACAGTAATCCTGCTGCTAAAGCTACAATACCTGCGGTTTTTAGTGTCTTATTGTCTATTTTTTTTAGATTCATGATCGTAGTATTTTATATTACTACCACTATATAAAACCGAGCCAATAATTACATACTAAGCCCCTCCACAATTTGCAAAGGGGCTTAGATTTACATGCGAATATCGCAATGGATATTATACGTTTTGCTTTCTTCCCCTTACAGCGCTTGCTATATAAACAAGCAAATGCAGTATAGAAAAAGCAATCGAGAAATTGAAAAGTGTGTCATCGTCTGCTTGCGCTACATTATGATGTAACAAGGCTACTATCATCAGCACTACCACCATACCAATACCTGAAAAGGCAACTGTCTGGAAGCTTTTGCGCGTAAAAATCCCATTGTTCAGCAAACTATTGCGCATACCATAGAATAGGTACACGTCAAAACCTATCATCATCCATACTATCAACCGTATCCATGTATCTAATGGCAGAAAGACCATCATAAACAGGCAGGTAATAATACCTAAAATAGGCACCAACGGTACCAAAGGCGTACGGAATGCACGTGGCGCATCGGGCATTTTACGGCGCATTACCATAACACCAATGCATACCAATATAAATGCGAATAAAGTACCGATACTCGTCATTTCGCCTACTACGCGCGCTGGCACAAATGCTGCAAACAAGCTTACAAACAGCATGAACAGGAAATTGTTTTTTGCAGGAGTACGGAATTTAGGATGCACATCAGAGAATACTTTAGGCAGCAAACCATCTTTACTCATACTGAAGAATACGCGCGATTGCCCCATCAACATCACCAGAATAACAGAAGAATAGCCACCCAATATGGCCAGGATGATCGCCTTATTCAACCACGGGTAGTCGGGAACCACCACACCATCTGGCCCGCGTGTACCCATATTATCTATAGCCACGGCAACAGGTGCTATACCATCTTTGCCGGCAAACATTTGGTAACTCGCAACACCTGTCATTACGTGTGCAAACAATATGTACAGCACGGTACATATTGCTAAAGACAACAATATACCTATAGGCATATCCCGCTTGGGGTTTTTAGTTTCCTGTGCAGCCGTTGATACAGCATCGAAACCTATATAGGCAAAAAACACAATAGCCGCTGCACGAACAATACCGCTAAACCCAAATTCGCCAAAGGTGCCGGTATTCTGTGGTATATATGGCGTATAGTTTTCAGGGTGAATATATTGCCAGCCTAGTGCTATAAATATTAGCACTACTGCAACTTTCAATACTACGATAATGCCATTTACAAATGCCGACTCTCTTGTACCCTTCACTAGCAGCAGCGACATAAGCACTATAATAAATACAGCAGGTAGATTAATGATACCCCCATCAAACGGCGATAAGGTCCACGCCGGCGATAGATGTATATCAAAATACTCCAGGAATTTTACCAGGTAGCGCGACCAGCTTATCGATACCGTTGCGGCACCCACTGCATATTCCAGCACAAGATCCCATCCTATTATCCAGGCTATAAATTCGCCCATAGTAGCGAAAGAATACGTATAGGCGCTGCCCGCTATAGGTATCATAGAAGCAAACTCAGCATAGCATAAACCGGCAAACGCACACCCTACTGCTGCTATAATAAATGATATAGTTATAGCTGGCCCCGCGTTATTAGCAGCGGCACCACCTGTAATGGAAAACAATCCCGCGCCAATAATAGCACCTACACCCAGGGCTACAAGTGCCCTTGCAGTTAATGTTTTCTTAAGGCCTTTTTCCGATTCCGTTGCCTCGGCAAATAACAGTTCTAAGGGTTTTCTTTTAAATAAACTCATATATGATAGTAGAATGCTTTCAAACCTAAAGATAAAATGTCGTTTGTACAAATAGCACGGCAAAGGTGTGAGATAGGGTGTGAAATGTTAGAGAAAAGAAAATCTTCCCATCCCATTTTTCAGGTTATTAAATTTTGCAGTAGGTTTGATGCATGTCGCGGATACTACTAACCTTAGGATTATTATTCTTTTCATTATTCAGCTACGCACAACCTAACTTGCCCGATATATTAGCCGGTACCGAAAAAGGTATTAACATACTTACCTGGACTAACCAATATGAAGGCATTAAATCGATAGCTGTTCAACGCTCTTCTGATAGCATGTATAATTATGTTACAGTTGGTTATGTGAAAAATTTAAAAAAAGGCCAACAAGCTTTTATCGATGGCCACCCCGTTCCCGGCAATAACTGGTATCGCTTGTATAT
>CBFGNI010000057.1:0-14077 GCA_965650105.1 uncultured bacterium
GGGGCGGCGCCCGCCTTACGCACGGTGCAAAACGCGGCGCTGGTGCGGGTGTTCGACGCGTTCAACGTGGGCCGCCGCCATTATCTCGTCACCGAGTACGTGCCGGGCGAGGTGCTGCAAGCGGTGCTCGACAGTACGCCGGGCAGCACCCCCTTCCGCCCCGACCAGGTGCTGGAAGAATTTAAGAAAGTGATAGACCTGGTGATGTATGTATTCACCTCGCTAGATTTTCATGATTTTACTGCACAGGTATCGCTGCGCGACCAGGAAGACCGCAGCAAGTATATAGGCAGCGAAGAAAACTGGGAAATTGCCGAGCAATCGATAATAACAGCGGCAGCTGAAAAAGGCCTGAAAACCGTAGTGGAATACGGTGAAGCGGCTTTCTACGGCCCTAAGCTGGATTTTATGGTGAAAGATGCCTTGGGACGCAGCTGGCAGCTGGGTACCATACAGGTAGATTATAACCTGCCTGAGCGTTTTGAACTGGAATATGTAGATAGCGATAATACCCGCAAACGCCCTGTAATGATACACCGTGCGCCGTTTGGCAGTATGGAGCGCTTTATAGCCGTATTGCTGGAGCACTGTGGTGGCGACCTGCCCTTCTGGCTGGCACCTGTGCAGGTGAAAGTATTGCCTATCAGCGATAAGTTTCAGCCTTATGCGGAAGAAGTTGCCAAAGCCCTGAAAGCAGAAGGCATACGTGCCGAAGTAGATGACCGCAATGAGAAGATAGGCAGGAAGATACGCGATACCGAGCTGATGAAAGTACCATACATGATGGTGGTGGGTGAAAAAGAAATGAACGACCGCGCCGTAGCCGTACGTAAGCATGGTGAAGGCGATAAGGGTACACAACCGCTCGATGAACTGGTAAATGAACTAAAAGAGCTGGTAAAGCAACAAACAGCAGGCAATAAAGCTGCGCTGGCATAAAAGTTTAATACAGTATCATATACATTTAAATTACAAATACGCTATTTTTGCCATCAATTTTAAAAACCATTAATGCAGAAAAGAAGTAAAGGAAAACCATTTTTCAGGCCAAGACTACCACAAAACGAACATAAACTCAACAGAGAGATAACAGCACCGGAGGTGCGATTGATAGGGGAAGGAGTAGAGCCGGCAGTATATCCGCTGGCAGAGGCCCTGCGCCTTGCTGAAGAGCAGGAAGTAGACCTGGTAGAAATATCGCCCAACGCAGTGCCGCCTGTTTGCAGGCTTATAGACTATAAAAAATTCTTGTACGAAAAGAAGAAGAAGGATAAGGAACAGAAAGCAAAGTCGAAACAATCGGAAGTAAAAGAAATACGTTTTACGCCTAATACCGATGACCATGACTTTGAATTCAAACTAAAACATGCGGAAAAGTTTTTGAAAGAAGGCGATAAAGTAAAGTGCTACGTACAGTTCAAAGGCCGTGCTATCATGTTCCAGGATCGTGGTGAACTAATGCTGCTGAAGTTTGCAGAAAGACTAGCAGAATGGGGTAGTTTAGAGTCAATGCCGAAAATGGAGGGTAGAAGGATGCTTGCAATCTTTACACCGAAGAAAAAGAAATAACAAAATCTGTTAAAATTTGTTAATGATTTTTAGATTTAAATTAGTTTGTTGATTTTCAATGAGTTGGTTAATTTAATTTTTTTTTACTCAGATTTGCTAAAATCAATTTTGTCATTAACTTTGCATCAAACCTTAGGGTATTAACAAAAAGATATTATAGCGCTTAACAATTTGATTGGGCGTTTTTATATAAAGAGGTTTTCATGGTGATAGGGTTTATAGGGGCTGGCCTGTTCTCAGGCTGGCTTTTTTATTTGTACTATGTCATGCTTTAATGGCTATGCAATTGTTGTACATACTGTGATGGTGTGCTACAAGCCAGCTTCAATCATATTTTGCTTATATTAGAGCGCAAATCATCAATCTACACATGCGCCTGAAGATCTTACTAACACTCTCTATCCTTGCCGGTTTTGTTGTAAACGTTGTTGCCCAGCCTCTAAGTGCTTTTACCAATATGCAGAATCAGGTAATGGTTTGGAACAAAGGCATGATACGTAAGATTGACTACCTGCCGCCAACTGAAATGAAAATAGGGCGCACGGTAATACCTTACATAGATAACTCCCGTTCATTCAAAATATATTACAACGGAGCAGTGAAGCAAGTGAACAGCGGGTTTACCAACGAATTTACGGTGAGCGACAACCTGATGTCTTACAAAAACGCAACAACGTTATATGTGTTCGACAATGGTGATATCAAACTACTCTCTACTTACACCTCGCAATACTATATGGGCGATAGCGTAATATTGTTCTTCGATGGCATACGCAGCGAATATAAAGCCTACTACAACGGCCAGGTGTACCCAATAGAAGCTTTTCTTGCAGGCGATGCGCTTCAGGTAGTAAAGGTGAGTGATAATATAGCGGCTTATGATAACTACGCTAACCAGTTCCACCTGTTTTACCTGGGCAATATCATCAACCAGGAAGAGTACGCCGTAAATAGTTTTGAAGTTGGCCGCAACACAGTAGCTTATGTTGATATCAATCGCCAGTTCAAAATATTTCACAACGGGCAAACATATATAACGGAAGATTTTCCACCATCAAAATACCTTGCAGGCGATAATTTAGTAGCCTATGTATCGTACGACGGGTATTTTAAAATATTCTATGGCGATAGTTTACAGACTATAGGATTTTTTACACCGCAGGATTTTAAAGTAACTGATAATATGGTAGCCTGGCGCGACCCCAGCGGATACTTTAAAGTATTCTACAAAGGCGTTATTTCATCGCTTGAATCGTACTACCCCGATAAGTATATAATGCAATACAATTCTATAGCCTATATCAACAGGTCGAACGTATTGCGCCTGTTTACCGCAGGTGAAATCTACGATGTAACTACTGCCGAAGTAGAAGGCTGGGAGCTAAGCTACGATGTGCTGAAGTACCAGATAGGCAATAACATGTTCCGCATCAACTACAAAGGGCGCGAGTATTATTAATTCAAAATTCAAAAGTGAAGCAAACTCTGTCAATAGCAATTTTATTGCTATTTGCTATAAATGTGCAGGCGGGTATATTTATAGCTGCTGAAGGTGGTATTGGAGAAGTAGGTATGAAGTCGACAACTAAGGATCAACTAACGCCGTTTTGGGGGCTGCGCGTGGGTGTTAAATATAAAATGCTGATAGCCGGTGCAGGTATGCGCAGTTGGGGTACTAAATATTTAGGGCCTATGCAGCTTACTGACAGGCAGGGTTATGAACATACGTTTGGCAGCACATTTAATATACGAAGCACATCTTTGCCAGTTTTTGCGGGTATCGATATACCGCTGGATGATAAGCTATCCCTTCAGGCAATAGGAATGTACGCGCCCACCTTCGTGCGTAAGAATGTGATAACACTGCTTACTGCTAATATGGGTGCCATTGTGGCAAAAGAAACATATAGCGCCGCAGGTATCGATATTGCTGCTGAATATAAAGCGAGTAAGCATATTGCAGTTACATTCAAGTTTACCCACTTTGCCTATCTTGATGGATTGAAATACACTGTTACCGATGCCGGTGCGGCCCGTTATTTTAATAATGTGAAAGACAAGCCAACCCTAAACGCTGTAGCTTTACAATTCAATTATTATTTCTAAATGAAACGCATAATATCCATAGCAATTATATTGTTTATTGCTGTTAGTGCAAATGCTAAAATACATATAGCTGCCGAGGCGGGGTTTGGTAATACTGGTATCAAAACAGGATATAATACATCGCCGTCGGGTATGTATGGGCTAATGATAGGTAAAGAGTTTAAAGTGCTGCTGGTAGATATAGGTGTACGTTCGTGGAGCTGCAACTATAGCGCGCAGAAAAATGTATTGTCAGGTGGTACATTATCGAGCGCTATATACGATGCTAATCTTGTTAATATATCAGTACCCATATCGGCAGGTATATATTTACCGTTGGGTAAAATAAATATACTGGCAAAGGCTGTGCTGGCGCCTACGTTTATCAGCAAGCACGATATGAAAGAAGAAATGTCGGGTACAGCATTACCTATCTTAAATGCTGAAGACTATACCAAGCGTTATTTCACCGCAGCGGGTTGCGATCTTGGTATTGGCTACTCTTTCTCCAAACACATTTCGCTGGATGCGAAATATTCTTTGCTGGCTGCAGTATCAGACCTGAAGCATACGCCTGTTCTTGTATCTGCCAACCCTGTTATTTTAGGCGAAGGAGAAAGGCCACGCATCAATGCATTTGCTTTGCAACTGAATTTTTTCCTGTAGTATTTTCCATCAGAAATTTAATTCATATCACTGCCGGTTAAATTAAGTAAACGGATTATTCCCAAAGTCAATTAAATGTTTTTAATGGGCAGAAATGTACCAACCACATCGGCAATGTGCAGGTCTATTCTGTAATTACTAAAACATATACCGTTTACTTATGAGAAAACTAACTTTTACACTATGTGCCGCAGCTATGCTGCTGGCAAAAGCATAGCAAGCACAAATTACTGACCCCGCACCTTATTGTGCCGGTGGGCTGGACGATGACAACGGCAACTTTGTAGTACCGCATGCTATTGAAGAAGTAAAATTGAACACCCTGGATAACGCCAGCGGCTTTAATGCATCGCCGGGCAAGCACTACTTGTACTACAACAACCTGGCTGCTCCTGAACTGGCTTTAGGTTATACCTACGATCTTACTGTTACTTTCGACTATCCTTCTACCGTACACTATATCAATGCGTATATTGATTTTAACCGCGATAACGATTTTGATGATGCAGGAGAAGTGGTACTGGAACAATCGGTGCATGGTACACGCACCAACCCTGCTGTAGTTGCAATAGATGTACCAGGCGATGCAGTGCTCGGTATAACACGTATGCGTGTTATGGTATTTGAAGACGATAAGTATATGATGAGCGGAGGTATGCATGGTTTCCCTTGTACCAATGATACGCTTGACTGGGGCGAAACAGAAGACTATGATGTGAATTTGGTTATCGGCCCAACATCGGTAAAAGAAGCAACTGCCGCAAAGGCAATAAATGTATATCCTAATCCCGCATCATCGGTAGTAACCATTGGTGCCGATATTAGTAATGCACAAGTATCGGTTATGGATGTGCGTGGTGCGGTAATGAATACAGTTGTGCGCAAAGGCAACCAGCTCGACGTATCGGCATTAGCACCGGGTATGTATTTCTTAAAAATTATAAAAGACAAACAAACCTATACACAGCGCCTGCATGTAGAACGATAGTCATTATCCCTGACCTTAAATGAAGACGGCAACCTTAACGGGTTGCCTTTTTCTATTGCGGCACCTACCTACATCGAAAAAGGCAACCTCGGTTGCCTTTTTCTTTAGGGTGCCTGGATTAGTCCGTACCCCTGCAAAGCTATTCAGTTAGTTAACTGCGCAGTGGCCGTAAGTCCGGCAATTATTAATAGTTTTCTTCGTCGTCAATAAGCGCCAGTTCAGCTTGTGGTGTATTGCTGGCTATGCGCCTGGTGAGGGATAATATGGTTGTAAGTATAATGCCTGTGGCCATACTCATACCTACGCTATACATATTGAACATATCGAGATCAGCAAAGTTGAAATGCTTGCCAAGTAAAGCACCCGTAATGCCACCTATAGCCCCCGTAAACACCACGAACCAACCCTTGGCGGGTTTCAGTTTAGGGTTAACGGATATAGTGATCCACGAAGCTATGATGCCAAATAATATACATGCGAACAGTCCCATAACACACAATTTTAAGAGGGTTAAAACACTACAATAAGTGTAATAACAATTATGCCCCGCCTAAACCGGCGCAATAGCAGTATTTACAGGGCTAAACGGGGATTTTATTACGCGTTTGCATTAGAAGAACCGCTTCACCATACGCAGGTTGTGGGTGCGCCTGCGCAGCGATGTGCTGATGATGCCCGCGGGGTCTATACGGTCTATTACCACGCGGCCGCTGGTATCGGTAGCGTGTATTATCGTATTGTCATTTAGCAATATACCTACATGGGTTATATTACCCTCTGCGTTATCGAAAAAAGCAAGGTCGCCACAGCGGGCATGTTGCAGAAAGTCAATTGTTTCACCTTCTGTAGCCTGTTGGCTGGCATCGCGGGGTATGGCCCTGCCGCATAGCTTGTAGGCCATTTGGGTAAGCCCCGAACAATCGATACCCGAAACCGTGCGGCCACCCCACAGGTAGGGGGCGTTCAGGTATTGCAGGGCGGCTTCTTTTATATTGTCGAAGGTCAGCTCCAGCTTCTTGATAGTGAGGCGCTTGCCTTTGTATTTGGCAGGGCGGTTCAGTATGCTGGTTTTGCCACCTTTTACGCTAAACAGGTCGCTGCCCAATGGCAGCAGTATATCGCCTTCTTCCAGCACCAGCTTATCGGTATGGCGGGCGCTGATGTATTTAGGCGCCTTGCGGTACTCTTTGCGGCTTATAAAAGCCAGCTGGCCGGCTTTGCACCAGCCCTCGTATCCATCCCATTCGCAGCGTATGCGTGCCCAGTCGTTATCATCCAGCTCCAGCACCTCGGCGCGTTCGCCAAAAAGCAGCTCGTTCACCTGTTCGGCACGGTGGCCGGGGTCTTTACGCACGGGCATGTGCGATACATTGCAGAAGGCGTAAGTAAGTACCATAAGCTATTGTACTACAATATTACAAGCATTATGGCTATTCTGCTAGCCCCGCGTTTCGGTAACCGAAATCTTTTGCTAACTTAGCACGCTATAGAGCCCTTATTCGTATAGGTTATATGTACAATATATGAATGTATGGCTTATTGAAAGCATATTATTAAAAAGATAAAAGTCAGAATTATAAAAAATGGAAGGAATTACAATTACGGTTGCCATCGTAGCGGTGGCGGCTATACTTATAGGTATTGTACTGGGTAAGCTAATATTTGCTAAAAACACCCAAAAACAAGTAGAAGACGCTGAACATCAAGCCAAAAAAATAGTAGAAGACGCTAAAGAACATGCTGAAACACTAAAAGAAAAGAAGATACTGGAAGGAAGGGCTGAGAATGAAAAGGCGAAAAACGACATACAAAGGCTGAGGAATGAATATGAAAAGGAAGTAATACAGCGCAACCAGAAGATAGCAGAAGCAGAGAACAAGGCCAAACAACTGCAGCAAAGCATAAACGATAAGAATGCCAGCCTGCAAAAGCAGATAAACGAGAACGAACAGCTGAAGGAAAACCTGAACAAGCAGCTGGAAGTAGTAAACATAAAGCGTACCGAGCTGGAACGCCACCAGGAAGAGCATATAAAGCGCCTGGAGAAAGTATCGGGCCTCTCGGCAGAGCAGGCTAAGGCCGAGCTGATGGAAGCCGTGAAGGAAGAAGCACGTACCAACGCTATGGCCCACGTGAAGGAGATAATGGAAGAGGCCAAAGTGAACGCCAGTAAAGAAGCCAAAAAGATAATAATACAAAGCATACAGCGCCTGGGTGCCGAGCAAACCATTGAGAATGCCATTACGGTGTTCAACCTGGAGAGCGATGAGATAAAAGGCCAGATAATAGGCCGTGAGGGCCGTAACATACGTGCGCTGGAAGCAGCTACGGGTGTTGACCTTATAATAGATGATACTCCTGAGGCTATCGTATTGAGTTGCTTCGATCCGCTGCGCCGCGAAATAGCGCGCCTGTCGCTGCAACGCCTGGTGCAGGATGGCCGGATACACCCTGCCCGTATTGAGGAGGTGGTAGAAAAAACCAAAAAGCAACTGGAAGAGCAGATAATGGAGATAGGTGAACGTACTATCATTGAACTGGGGGTGCATGGTTTGCATAAAGACCTGGTGCGTATGGTAGGTAAAATGCGTTTCCGCTCGTCTTACGGACAAAACCTGCTGATGCACAGTAAAGAGACCGCTAATCTTTGCGGTATCATGGCTGCTGAGTTGGGCCTGGGCCAGAAGATAGTGAAGCTGGCAAAACGTGCCGGCCTGCTGCACGATATAGGTAAAGTGCCCGATGAAGAAACAGAACTGAGCCACGCACTGCTGGGTGCCAAGCTTGCCGAAAAATCGGGCGAGCACCCTGCTATTGTGAATGCCATAGGTGCCCACCACGATGAAATGGAGATGGCATATATCATATCGCCCATAGTACAGGCCTGCGATGCCATAAGCGGCGCAAGGCCGGGTGCAAGGCGCGAGATGATGCAAAGCTACCTGCAACGTATTAAAGACCTGGAGAACCTTGCTATGGCCTATACCGGTGTAGAAAAGGCTTATGCTATACAGGCAGGCCGCGAACTGCGCGTGATAGTAGAGGCAGAGAAAGTAACCGATGCTGAAAGCGACCGTTTATCTTTCGAGATAGCAGATAAAATACAGAAAGAAATGCAATACCCCGGCCAGATAAAAGTAACCGTGATACGCGAGCTGCGTGCGGTGAACATAGCCAGGTAATACAATAGCTTTTTAAAGTGAACAGCAAAGGCAGTAACTACGGTTGCTGCTTTTTTTGTTTCCCTTAATTTCGCGCTATGTCGAAAAAATGGTTGTTATATCTGGTGGTTATTTCGGTGCTGGTATTCGTAATTACCAACCTGCAATATATGCCGGGACCAGGCAGCATGTTTGCGGTGGTTACTAATGCACGTATTGCGATGGGCTGGGTATTGCTGCTGGGCATTGTTATGTCGCTGCCGGTGGCTATTACCTTTATTGCTATCGAATGGCTGAAGCGCAACAGGCAACCGGGCTACCGTATGCGCTGGACGGGTGCTATACTATCGGGCATCGTGTTTCCCTTGGTGGCAGGTGCATCGGTGTATGTGGGCGAGAACAAACTGAGTGCAATGAGCAGGAATATCGCCATCACTCACGCACAACCTCTGATAAAAGCCATAGAGCAATACAAGCAAACCAACGGCAGTTATCCCACAACCTTCGATACTAAAAACTACCACACAGGCGTTATGGGTATAGACCGATATATGTATGACACTACAGGCAAAGGCTACCGCATCAGCTTCAAACAATACGAAGCCTTAGCCATCACCTACCAGTGGACTGCCTACGAACCATACACTGTGCCACAGCAGATAGGTGTTACAGGTGTGTTTGTTACAGCGTATAAGTATTGGTATTACTATATACTATACTCATAAACCCGAATGTCGAAAAAGCAGTTGCTTATTATCACACTGGCTATCTTTTTATTTTTCAATCTGCAATATTTACCTGTATGGTTCTCATCAGGAAATTATATAGGAGAATTGCAGGCATCCGCTTTGATCGCCATATTTTTCTCGATACTTGTACTTACTGTGTATGCATGTGTGAGGCTGCTAATAGATATAGTATGTTGGCTACTCATCCGATCCGGGAAAATACAATTACGCTTTTATGCTTTATACTGCCTGTATATACTTTTCATAGCAGTATTGTCAATGTATGTTGGTATGAGTTTTTTCTCTGACCCCTGCCTGAAAATAGCTGCCAGGCATGCAAAAAAGCTGATAGCAGATGTAGAGCGCTATAAACAACAGCACGGCCAATACCCCGAGCAGGTAGATGTAGAAAAATATAGCACAGGTGTTTTGGGTATTGATAACTACAGGTACAGAAGCGATGATACCAGCTACGATATTTACTTCTTACAGTCCGATATGATATTGCTGAGCACAAGGCTGGTGTCTTATGATCGCTTTGATACTGTGAAAAAAGATACTGCTCGATATACTTATTTAGGTAAAGGATATAAGTACTGGTATTACTTTTATAAAAGTTGATTTTATTTTAATTATTGTTGTATATTTGCTATTGTAAATAACAGCTTCTTTCCGTCATTGCGAGCGATAGCGTGGCAACCTCGCGGAATGAGGGTATTACGTATCACATGTTGTAGCAAGATTATTCCGCTATCGCTACATGAGAAAAGTTGCCACGTCGTTGCACTCCTCGCAATGACGGGAAGATAAGTAATGACGGAAAAGAAAACCATTAGCTAATCATCACATCATCACATTAGCTAATTAAATGACAAACCCTATCACCATGAAAAAGAAAGAGACCCAGTGGTTCTCTCACGAATCCACATCACACTCCTCATCGCAAATGCTGGCCTTAATTGGCAAATACGGTAGCGCAGGCTACGGCAACTGGTGGATACTGGTTGAGCTACTGCGCCAGCAAGACGACTACAAATACGAGGTATCTAAAAAATACTCCTTTGGTGCACTTACGGCAGCTACACGCCTAAGCGAAGACGATGTAAAAGCCTTCATACAAGATTGCATCAACGAATACGACCTGCTGCAAAGTGACGGTGAATATATATGGAGCGATGCGCTTATAGAACGTATGCAGCACCTGGAAGAGAAGAAAGCAATACTGCGCGAGAACGGTAGAAAGGGTGGGTTGGCAAGGGCAGCTAATAATGCTGAAAATAATGACGAAGAAACAGACGTTGAAAGCCTTGGTAATATTGAAGAGAATAGTAGCAAGGCTATAGCAGTGCTTAAGCAAAATGAAGCACAGAACAATACAGCACATAACACTACACAACAAACAAACAGTGATGAGGAAACAAAACAAAACAATACAAAACAAGAAGGAGGAATAGGATTTCAACCTCCTCCTCCTCAACGGGTTGATTATTCTAAGTATGTAAAAGGGGTATTAGAGCCTATCGGTATACTGAAAGAGAAATTGCTTGCCAATGAAACCTACATGGGTGTATTTGCAAGCATGGATATCAGCAAGCAGGATGTCACTTATTTATTGGAAAAATTTAATACGTACTTAGACTTCAAGGAAGTGCATGAGAAAGAAATGGCCGATTACCGTAAGCACTTCAGCAGTTGGATGCGGCATCAGGATCTGAATCGTATACCCCAAGTTGTAAATACCAGCTAACACAAAAAATCACCCGCATTGGGCAGGTGTATTGCAATGGGTATAAACCTTGTAAGTATTAACGTACAGAGAAAGAACCACTGTTCAGGTGGTTGGGGCAGCCGTATTTTTTGCTGCTTGAGCATGAAGCCGTGAATAAAGCCAATGCAACAACAGCTATAATGGGAACAATGCGGCGCAATGTAGAAAATTTCATGTTCGTTAACTTGTGTAAATAGTAAAAAACGTCTGTAACTTGTACGCGACTTCGTAAAGATAATGAAAAATATCCATTTTATAGCCATTGGTGGTGCCGTTATGCACCAGTTGGCCTTAGCCCTGCAACGACAAGGAAATACCATAACCGGCAGCGATGACGAGATAAACGACCCTGCCAAAACCAACCTGCAAAACGCAGGCATATTGCCCGAAGCTTATGGCTGGCACCCCGAAAGAATAACCCCGGAGCTGGATGCCATAGTACTGGGCATGCACGCCAAAGGCGATAACCCCGAATTGCTGCGCGCACAGGAGCTGGGCATACCCGTTTACTCCTTCCCCGAATATGTGTACGAGGTAAGCAAGAACAAGAAAAGGGTAGTGATAGCAGGTAGCCATGGTAAGACCACCATCACCAGTATGGTCATGCACATACTCAAGGCGCAGAAGCTCAGTTTCGATTACCTGGTGGGCGCGAAGCTGGCGGGTTTCGATAGCTCGGTACAACTGAGCGATGCACCCATCATAGTGCTGGAGGGCGATGAATACCCTGCATCGGTCATAGAAAAACGCCCGAAGATATTCTTCTACCACCCGCATATATCGGTACTCAGCGGTATAGCCTGGGATCATATCAATGTGTTCCCTACTTACGATAACTACCGCAGCCAGTTTGAGCAATACCTGCAAGGCATGCAGGAAGGCGCACCGCTGTTTTACAATAACGAAGACCCCGAAGTACGCGCAGTGGTAGCCTCATCGGGCAAGCACCTGAACGCCGTGCCGTACAACATGCCCAACTTCCGTTACGAAGATGGTATAGCGATACTGGAAACCAAACAAGGCGATATTGAAGTATCGGTATTTGGCAGGCACAACCTGCTGAATATGCAGGCAGCCATAGCAGTCTGCGAATCGCTGGGTATCCCCAAGGCCGATAGCTACAAAGCTATAGCCACCTTTAGCGGTGCCGCCAAGCGCTTAGAGAAACTGGCGCAGACCGATAAGGTAGTAGCCTACCGCGATTTTGCCCATGCACCCAGCAAGCTAAAAGCAACCCTCGATGCCGTACGCGAAGCATACCCTACGCACAAGCTCATAGCCTGTTTCGAATTGCACACTTATAGCAGCCTCAACGAACAATTCCTAAGCGAGTATGCCAACAGTATGGATGCTGCCGATGACGCGATCGTATATTTCAGTCACCACGCTTTGCAACTAAAAGGGCTACCTGAGTTAGATGCACAAAAAGTAGGCAGCTATTTTGGTAAAGATGGCCTTACGGTTATCGATAACAAACAAACACTGGAAACCAAAATAACCCAACTGCTGAAAGACAGCACCCAACCGGTATGTTTGTTGCTCATGAGTTCGGGTACTTTTGATGGGATTGATTTCAATGCATTAATTAGCTGATGTGATGATTAGCTGATTAGCTAATGTTGCGAACACTTCCGTCATTGCGAGGAGTGCAACGACGAAGCAATCTCGCTGCACTCGCAATGATGGAAAATAGAAAAATAAATAAACCCTATGGAAAAAACATGGAGCTGCGATGCAGAGGCATCTTTCAGAGAAAAACGTAAAAACATTATCCTTGCTTTGGTATTCACAGTTGCAGCAGCAGCTATCTTCATCTGCTTTGCATTGAAGATGCCTATAGGCGGTGGTGCTGTACAACCCGGCCGCATTAACGGGTATATAAAAATGGTAAGCATCCTTTCGGCAGGCTGGTTACTGTCGGCAGTTATAAATGGTCTTAAATACCGCGTGTATGGCCTTACTGTTAATACCAGTGATAATATACTGGTGTTGCAAAGAGCCAATATGTTTAAGCGGTATAAGCAAGATGTTGCCCACCTGCAAGATGTTGTAACAAACCTCCAAACAAAGCCCGAAGGTGCTAAGAGAGCCCCGGCGTATACGCTAAGCATTGTAGTAAATGGGAAAACCTTTTGCAAGATATCCGATGGTGAATTTGATTGGGATAAATGGAGCCTGGAGGAAGTGCATAACTACATACAAAACCTGAAAGCATCAAATAAGCAGTAACTTTATAACAATACAAACAACATGAAACACATAATCCTGTTCCTGCTGCTAACGGTAGCAACCATATCAGCCCAAGCACAAAGCAAAGTGCTGACGGTAAACATTAAAAGCAGTATCTATTGCGACCACTGCAAGGAATGCCCCAGTTGTGGTAAGCGTTTAGAGAATGCCGTGTACGATCTGAAAGGTATCAAGCGTGTTGATATCGATGAACAGGCAAAGACACTGGTGGTGGTGTACAATTCAGAAAAGACCAATCCTGATGAAATAAAGAAAGCAATCACCCAAGTTGGTTTCGATGCCGATGACATGAAAGCCGACCCCGAAGCTTATGCCCAGCTGGATGACTGCTGCAAAAAATAATGTAGTGAACAGAGTACAGTGAGCAGTGAATAGATTGTAGTGAACAGTACTTCATCGCTTATGCATTCACTGTACTCTATTCACTGTACTCTGAATTCTACATATAAAACACATTGAACTTGTGTCCGTCAGGGTCGGTGAAAACAAAGCCATAGTAGCCTTCGCCAAACTCCTCGGGTTGTGTAACCAGCGTACCACCTGCCTGTGTTATCTCCTTAGCCCATTGGTCAGCATCTGCTTTGCTATCAACAGAAAGCGTGAATACGATCTCGTTGCCCTGGCTGGCATCTACCATACCCGGTATGTTCTTCGATAGTACCTCTTTCAAAAAGAAGTGGATAATGAAATCATCATCGCCCACCATGAAGCTGGTCAGGTCTTTAGATGAGCCATTGGTTTTAAAGCCAATTGCGTTGTAGAATTTGGTAGTACGGTCAAGGTCGCTTACCGCATAATTCGCCCATATTTTTTTCGTCTTCATGATATTTAGTTTTTATTATTTATCAAAAGTAGTTAGCAA
>CBFGNI010000058.1:0-14003 GCA_965650105.1 uncultured bacterium
CAGGTCTTCTTTTGTTACCGCTTCTATCTTTTCTTTTTTAGAAAAGCGGCCATAAGGGTGAAATTCTCCAAACAACACAGCATCTATGCGCTGGTTAGCTACAAATTCACACTGCCGCTCATTTACTAAAAGACGTTGTACTGCATTCTGTTTATATATACCCAATTCATTCTCAGGAAACGTGGCTTCGGTCAATATCTCGTACACTATAGGTAGTAATGCTTCCAGATGCTTAGTTAATGTATGCAGGCTTACTACACCATAGTCGTTGCTGGCTGTTATCCTTAGGCTTGCACCATAAAACTCTAAAGCTTCATTTATTGCATGTGCACTCCGTTTTGAAGTTCCATTCTTTATTAGCGCTGCTACCGCTTGTGCAGTGGCAGGTTTATGTTCGTACCACAGGCCGGCAGGGAAAATCCAATCTATTTCAACAACATCTTGCACACCCGCATTCAGCCAATATAAGGGTAGGCCATTATCCAGTTTCACCTGGTTTATGGCTGGTAACACATAATCAAATTCCACGGCATCATGTATAACAGGGGGTGCTTTACGATCCAGCATAAGTTTGGGTTGTTTCTTTAATCGTTAAAAAATAATGCTTTCAATTCACCCGCGTCTTTAGGTTTCATTTTACCACCTAATATCAGCCTCAGTTGTCTTCGGCGCAACGCACCATCAAAATATTTCTTTTCCTCATCGGTTTGCGGAATTATTTCGGGCACTTTGCGTGGCCGTCCGTTGGGGTCTAACGCCACAAAGGTCAAATACGCTTCGTTACTCAAATATTTATATTGGGCTGCAAGGTCTTCCCCCCACACCCTTATGTAAACTTCCATCGATGTGTTGAAAGACCTTGTCAGCTTAGATTCTATTGTTAACAGATTGCCTAGTTTTATAGGTATATTGAACGATACATTATCTACTGAAGCTGTCACCACCGGGCAATTGCAATGTTTCTGTGCTGATATAGCTGCTGCTATATCCATCCAATGCATTAGTTTACCACCCATCAGGTTACCCAGGGTATTGGTATCATTAGGCAATACCAGTTCCGACATAATGATGTGGGTATCCTGTGGTACTTTTGTTTGCATCGTCATTTTATTAGTCTTTCAAAGTTAACCGTTTACAACTATCAAGGTAGCAGCTTGTTAAATTTAATACCAAAGCTGTACCAGCGTCCTGGCATAGGCACAGAGCCTATTTCCTTATATTGGGTATCTAATATGTTATTCAAATCTGCATATACAAGAAAATCTTTCCACTGATAACCTGCACGTACATCCAGTAAGGTGTAATCGTTGGCACTTATGCGATATAGATACCTGCCAGTAACATTCAGATTTAATTTATTAAACAATATATTTCTCATACTGGCTGTCGCCTGGTGTTTCAATGCGTCTATTGTATATTTTGATGTTTCCGTGCCCGGTGCGTCAATTTTAGGATCGAGGTATGTATAACTTATGTTTACATTTGAGTGTACATTTTTCGAAACATACAAGTCATATCCAATATTCAGACTGATACCTTTTGTTGTTACTGACTGGTAATTTTGTGGCTGCCAGGGATCAGTTGGATTTGCCCTTACCCAGTCGATAAAATTGGTTACATACTTGTAGAAATAATGTGCCTGTGCTGAAAAACTTCTATCTGAATATTTCAAACCACCTTCTGCATAACTGGCTTCTTCAGGTTGTAACTGATCATTACCAATGTTAGTTGGCCCTTTATAATATAAGTCGGTATATGTTGGTAAACGCTGGCCCCGTGTAGCAGATGCATATAGCTTCCATTTTTTATCAATAAAATAACCCACATCTACACCTGGAAAAAGCTGCCAGTCATAATCGCTGTTATAATTAGCATATAAACCAATGCCAGCATTCAGCTTATCAGAAAAATCATGCTTGTATTCTCCGTAAATACCCAAATTATTTCTTTCGCGTTCGCCGAGGTTGCTGCTATTTATTTGTTCGTTACGCAATTCCACACCTGCGCCAATATGGCCCTTCTTTGTATTCAGTACCGATTGTATCTCACCTGTAACCACATTTGTTTCGTGTATGTTGTGATACAATGAAGGTTTGCTTTTTACATAGATATAGTCATCATTATTGTATCTGTAACTAATACGCGGGCTGATTGAAAAATTGCCTGTAGGCTTGTATGTATAACGTAGGCTACCCAATGCTGTTTGCGTAGTTTCTTTCGATTCCGCATCGCCCGGCGCACTGTAATATCCATTGGCGCCAAATGTATTATATTCATATCCACCCATCGCATCTATTTCATTCTTTGCATTGATGGATGTTTTATTTTGATAAAATAGCCTGTATGCATTGAAGGCTGTGTTATGGCGGTAGCCATTACCTTCATCGTGCGCTATAGAAAATATGTTGGATACTTTCTCAGAGCCAAGGCTTGCCGATGCCTGCGCACCCCAGCCATAATATGTTTCCCCTGTTGCCGTATCTGTTTTAAAGCTTGAGCCAACATATATCTGCCCGCTTACTTCATTCGTTTTAGGTACTTTGGTCACTATATTTATAGCACCCGCCAAAGCATTTACACCATATATATACGCTGCCGGCCCGCGTAGTATTTCTATATGATCAATAGATGAAAGTGGTATCGGCAAATTCATCAGATGGTGACCGGTTTGCGGATCAGACATTTTTACGCCATTTATTAATACGAGTGTTTGGTCGAATGTACCGCCATCTATACTTACATCGCTTTGTGTACCAGCAGGTCCACGCTGCCTTAAATCGACACCCGCAGCATAGGCCAATAATTCATTGGTCGATTTTACCGGTAAGGCACTTATTTCTTTGCTTGTTATTACTTGTATTGATTTATTCTGCTTAGTCAGCGCCAGCTGAAAACGATTTTGGCGGATGATAACAGAATCCAGTTGCGTAGTTGTTTGTGCATTTACCTGCATAGCAGCTAAAACTGTACACCCGAAGAAAAGTAGTTTTTTCATTAAAGTTGTTTGTGCGGGCGCAAAGATATTAGAGGTAGCCGTTCCGTTCATCAAGAAGAAAGAAAACTATTTAAGACACATATAAAAAAACGCCCTTGCGGGCGTTCAATCTATTTACTAAGGTGCATACTGCGCTCTTTATAAAGCTGTCTGAACCAAGGGTCTCTGAGGTCTTTGATAAACCTTATCGCTTCTCCCGTACTTTTCATTTCAGGGCCTAATTCTTTATTTACGTTAGGAAATTTATTGAAGCTAAATACCGGCTCTTTTACTGCAAAACCTTTCAGGTTTTTTTCTACTTTATAATCTTTTAGTTTTTTAACACCCATCATTACTTGTGTAGCTATATTCAGGTACGGTATACCATAAGCTTTTGCAATGAATGGTGTTGTACGGCTCGCACGCGGGTTAGCTTCTATCACATACACCTTACCATCTTTTATAGCAAACTGTATATTAATAAGGCCTTTTATATTTAGTCTCAATGCTATCTTTTTTGCATAGTCCGACATTTCATCTACTACCATCTGGCCAAGGTTGAATGCCGGCAATACCGCGTGGCTATCGCCACTATGAATGCCCGCAGGTTCTATATGCTCCATAATACCCATTATGTGCACATCTTCCCCATCGCATATTGCATCTACTTCGGCTTCCTGGCACCTGTCGAGGAAATGGTCTATCAAAATCTTATTGCCCGGCAAGTGTTTCAATAAGCTGATCACACTCTTTTCCAGTTCATCGTCATTGATAACGATACGCATACGCTGGCCACCTAATACATAGCTGGGGCGCACCAATACAGGATACCCTACCTCGTTGGCTACATCTATAGCTTCATCGGTAGTGTATGCTGTACCGTAGTTAGGGTAAGGAATGCCCAACTCCTTCAGCAAATCGCTGAAGCGGCCGCGGTCTTCCGCTATATCCATATCATCGAAAGAAGTACCTATTATTTTAACACCCTTTTCATGCAAACGTTTGGCAAGCTTTAATGCCGTTTGACCACCCAATTGCACTATAACACCGTATGGATTTTCGTGTTCTATTATTTCCCAAAGATGTTCCCAATATACAGGTTCGAAGTATAGTTTATCAGCAATATCAAAATCGGTAGATACTGTTTCAGGATTGCAGTTAACCATTATCGATTCATAACCCGCTTCCCTGATGGCCATCAACCCATGTGTACAGCAATAATCAAATTCAATACCCTGGCCGATACGGTTTGGCCCTGAACCCAATACTATTATTTTCTTCTTATCAGAAATTTTGCTTTCGTTGAAAGCAAGTTCAGCTTTTGTCTCTTTGTCGTATGATGATGGTTCGAAAGTACTGTAGTAATACGGTGTTTTTGCTTCAAACTCAGCACTACATGTATCCACCATTTTGTAAGAACGTTTTATACCTATTTTCTTACGGTGCTCATATACTTCTTCCGCCGTGCAATCTTTTATAAGGTCTGCAATCTGTTCATCGCTAAAGCCCATTTGTTTCGCTTCCGAAAGCAAATCATCGGGAAGCTTTTCAAGGTGCTTATATTCTTTTATTTTATTCTCAAGGTTTACTATGTCTTGTATTTGATACAGGAACCAGCGGTCAATATATGTTATCTCTCTTAGTGTTTTTATAGATACACCAGCAGATAAGGCTTCTTTTATTTTAAATATCCTATCCCATGTAGGGCGCTTCAAGGATTCCAACAGGTCTTCAGCTTTTACTTTTGTGCTGCTTATAGAGCTTAAACCTGTCGCGTTATTTTCCAAACTCTGGCAGGCTTTCTGCAACGCCTCAGGGAAACTGCGGCCTATTGCCATCACTTCCCCTACCGATTTCATTTGCAGGCCAAGTGTATCGTCGGCACCTTTAAACTTATCAAAATTCCAGCGCGGCATTTTTACTATTACATAGTCAAGTGCAGGCTCAAAATATGCCGATGTTGTTTGTGTTATCTGGTTTTTCAGTTCATCCAAGGAATAACCAATGGCCAGCTTAGCCGCTATCTTGGCAATAGGATAACCTGTTGCTTTTGATGCCAGTGCTGATGAACGGCTTACGCGCGGATTTATCTCTATTGCAATCAGTTCTTCCGTTTCGGGGTTTAGTGCAAACTGTACGTTACAACCGCCGGCAAAATTACCCAGGTCGCGCATCATCATAATGGCTGTATTGCGCATCAGTTGAAATGCTGTATCGCTCAGCGTCATAGCTGGCGCCACCGTTATACTGTCACCCGTATGTATGCCCATCGGGTCAAAGTTTTCTACCGTACAAATGATAACAACGTTATCACTCATATCACGTAGCAACTCCAGCTCAAATTCCTTCCATCCTAGCACGGCCTGTTCTACCAGTACTTCGTGCATGGGCGATGCTGTTAAACCGCGTTCAAGTGCAGCGTCCAGCTCCTCTTTATGCATTACGAAACCACCACCGGTACCGCCCAGCGTAAACGACGGGCGAATAACTATTGGTAGCCCTATTTCCTGTGCATACTCTTTCCCTTCTAATAGCGAGTTTGCAGTTTTAGCGGTGGCAACAGGCACACCAAGGTCTATCATCCACCTGCGGAATAATTCGCGGTCCTCTGCTTTATCAATAGCTTTTATATCAACCCCTATCAGCCTTACATTGTATTTCTCCCATACGCCAAGCTCTTCTGCTTCCTTTGCAAGGTTGAGGGCTGTTTGCCCACCCATGGTAGGCAACACCGCATCTATTTTGTTCTCTTCCAGTATTTGCTCAATACTTTCAACGGTAAGCGGTAGCAGGTATACTTTATCAGCAACTATCGGGTCTGTCATGATAGTTGCAGGGTTAGAATTAATCAATATAACTTCTATCCCTTCTTCGCGCAAGCTGCGTGCAGCTTGTGAGCCTGAATAGTCAAATTCGCAGGCCTGGCCAATTATAATGGGTCCTGAGCCTATAATAAGTACACTTTTAATGGAGTTGTCGCGCGGCATATATATTTTTACAATCTATGTTCTAAAAGAAAAACGGGAAGACATACCCGTGGGCGCGATGAGCAGATAAACAAATCGGGCTCAACGCCCGAGGTGCAAAAGTAGAAAAAATTAGGTGATTACGAACATTTAATTAGTGTGTATAGGAACTAATTCTGGCAAACATTCACATATATAGAATGTTTTATAAACATCAAGAATAAAAGTAAAAATTAACCTTTCCTTAAATATTGGTTATTAACAACTTGAGCTTTAGTAAACTTATTATCAGGGTTAAAAAATATGGGTTTGATTTTGGCGGATAATTAGTTTTATCTTTACCCTGCTTAGCTAAAAAAAATCCCATTTTTTGACGTAAATCGGGTGCTTTTTTATCAACTTTGCCAATATTTTCCAAAAAAACACCGATTTAGTAACCAAACATATGGGATTGTTCAATTTTCTGACGCAAGAGATAGCGATCGACCTGGGTACTGCCAATACCCTTATTATTCATAATGATCAGGTGGTGGTTGATGAACCATCGATCGTTGCCATAGACCGCACTACAAATAAAATAGTAGCAGTGGGTAAAAAGGCAATGATGATGCATGAAAAGACCCACGAAAATTTGAAAACCATACGCCCGCTAAAAGACGGTGTTATTGCAGATTTCAACGCAGCTGAAGGTATGCTGCGTGAAATGATCAAACTTGTTTACCCCAAAAAACCATTGTTCCCGCCAAGCTGGAGGATGGTTATATGTATCCCGTCAAGCATTACCGAAGTAGAAAAACGCGCAGTGCGCGACTCTGCCGAACAGGCTGGCGCTAAAGAAGTGTATATGATACACGAACCTATGGCCGCAGCACTAGGCATTGGTATAGATGTTGAAGAACCTACCGGTAACATGATCATAGATATTGGCGGTGGTACTACCGGCATATCCGTTATTGCACTGGCAGGTATCGTTTGCGATCAGTCAATACGTATTGCAGGCGATGAATTCACTGCAGACATTATGGAAACAATGCGCCGCTATCATAGCCTTATGATAGGCGAGCGTACTGCTGAGCAAATTAAAATACACGTAGGCTCTGCTTTGAAAGAACTGGATAATCCACCGGATGATATCGCTGTGAACGGTCGTGACCTTGTAACAGGTATCCCTAAACAAATCATGGTATCGTACCAGGAAGTAGCTGAAGCGCTCGATAAATCGATCTTCAAAATAGAAGAAGCTATTTTGAAAGCACTGGAAAGTACACCTCCTGAACTGGCTGCAGATATTTATCGCCGTGGCTTGTACTTAACAGGTGGTGGCGCCTTGCTTCGCGGACTGGATAAACGCATATCGCACAAAATAAAATTGCCGGTACAGGTAGCTGAAGACCCGTTGCGTGCTGTAGTGCGTGGCACAGGCATGGCGTTGAAAAATGTTGTGAAGATGCCTTTCCTGATGAAGTAAGATCTTTTTGTTTCCAGAGAGCAATAAATTAATACATCTGTAACAGGTGCGCAATTTCATACTATTTATACGGCGGTTCTTTAACCTCATCCTTTTCCTGGGATTAGAAATAGTATGTATCATACTTATTGCACGCACCAATATGCTGCAAGGCAATGAAATAATGAGCTCGGCGAATTCTGTTATTGGCCTGTTGTACAAAAAGCAAAACGATGTAGTTTATTACTTCGGGTTGAAGCGCATGAACGATAGCCTTATTAATGAGAACAGTCGTTTGCGTTTGCAACTATCTGCCGCCAATAGTTATGATACCCTTTCTGATAGTTTTGTAAAGCGCGAAGTATTACCGATTGATACAAATAAGCATGTAGTGAAGTATGCTGAATACTTATACCGTACTGCACGTGTTGTGAATAACTCTGTTAGTGCCGCAAATAATTATATTACCGTCAATCGAGGTAGTGAAGAAGGCGTGAAGAAAAACATGGCAGTAATATCAGGCAATGGTATTGTAGGCCGTGTAGTGCATGTGTCTAATCACTTTGCAAGTGCCATATCTGTATTAAGCGTTAAGCAGCAGGTAAGCGCTAAGTTGAAAGATGGTACTATAGGTTATGTAAGCTGGGACGGTGGAAGGCCCGATGAATTGCTAATGAAAGATGTGCCCCAACAGATAAAAGTACACAAAGGCGATTCTGTTTTTACGACCAGCTATTCATTCTTCCCAACAGATGTATTAGTGGGCAACGTATATAAAATAGAACTGATAAAGAAAACAGGCATGCAGATATTGCACTTGCATACGGCTACCAACTTCCGCAACCTGCAATATGTGTATGTGGTAGAAGACAAAATGCTGCCTGAGCGTAACCAATTAGAAGACTCTGTAAAAATTAAGTGATGAGCGTATACCTGAAAAATTTTCTCCGGTTCTGCCTTATCATCATGATACAGGTACTTATCTTAAACAAGATAACACTGCGCTGGTGGTCACAACCGGCGGGTTTCCCTGTATTCATACCGTATGTATACCCATTAATTATTCTTCTGCTGCCATTCGAAACACCGGTGTGGCTATTGCTAATACTTGGTTTTTTTACCGGCCTTACTGTTGATACTTTTATGAATACTGCGGGCATACATGCTTGCGCAACTGTATTTATTGCTTATTTGCGCACTAATGTTTTAAATGCCTTGTTGCCCAAGAATTTGTCTGAATATGCGCGCCAGTCGCCCTCGGTAAAGAATATGGGCTGGATGCCATTCCTTGTTTACAGTAGTTTTCTAATTATACTGCACCATGCCGTATTCTTTACTATCGAACTTTGGAATGTATCCAACATCGGATACCTGCTACTGAAAATAATAGCGTCTGGGGTTACATCCTTACTATTTATTATTACCTATTTGTTGCTGTTTACCAAGCAAACAAAGTTGAGAGGCTAATTTCTTTTTTGCGCGTCTGCATAGCATTTCATCATGCAGTCCCAAAGTCTTTGTGCAGATAGTTCCCAGGTGAACTTTTTAACCTGTTCAGGAATTTTTGCTATTAGTTTAGCACGCAGCATCTCGTCTTTGTATATCAACTGCATTTTGTTAGCTATATCATCGGCATCTGTAGGGTCAACTAATAATGCTGCATCTCCTGCTACTTCAGGCATTGAAGATGTATCACTCACTATAGCAGGTACATTACACTGATATGCTTCTAATATAGGTATACCAAAGCCCTCAAACAGCGATGCATATACCAACGCGTAGGCCGCACCCATTACTTTCGATAGCTCTTCCACACCCATATATCCCACCCACTTCACATCTTCCTTAAATGGCATATTCTCACGCATTTCCGCTACCTCTTCATATTTCCAGGCCAGCCTGCCCACTATCACCAGCTTCATGTTGCTACGCTGTTTCTTCTTGAAGATGATAAAAGCCTTCAATAGGTTTACAATATTCTTACGGGGGTGCAATGCACCAGCAAATACAAAGTATTCGCAGCCGTCTGCGTATTTTGTTTTTGTAGCTTCTTTCTCCTCCCAGCTTAGTGGCCTGTATTCTTTATGCGCACCGTTGTAAACAACATCTATTTTATCCGGGCTTATTTTGTACTGTTTGCTAATATCTTCTTTCGAGAAGGTTGATACTGTTGCTATACGTTGTGCATGGCGTGCGAACAATGGACTATAGTGCCTCCAGTATAGTTTATGGCTAAGTTTAAAATGTTCGGGATAATGCTCAAATGCCAGGTCATGTATTACAAGACAGGTGGGTGTTTTAGTACTTAACGATGAAAATCCATCGGGTGACAAAAACAGATCTGCTTTATATTTTTTAAGAAGCGCGGGCAAACGCCATTCAAACCATAAATAGAATAAAACCGCATGCCTTGCCTGCGGCCCTACAACAACCGGGGTTACGTTTGGTGCAAATACAAACATGGGGTCGTATGGTCTGTCGAAAAAGAAAACAAACTCATGCTCAGGGTGCTGGCGCACAATACGTTCCAATGTCTGGTGGGTAAACCAACCAATCCCTTCTAACTTGTCTTTTAATAATAACCTCGTATTTACAGCGATCCGCATAACTCTTGTGCCGACAAAAATATACTTTTACCTTTTTATAGCACATCCAATTTAGGCGGATGCAACGTTTTTTTGTAAAAAATCTCCTTTTCGTCCTAACCGTCAACATCTTAGTGAAGCCGGTATGGATATTTTTAATAGACCGCACCGTGCAAAACAGGGTGGGGCACGAGAGCTATGGTATATACCAGGCCTTGTTCAATATGGGCATCATCTTTCAGATAATTCTTGATTTTGGCCTCAGCAATTACAATACACGCATTATTTCGCAAGACCCTGATAAAATAAAAGAAATATTTCCTGCCATGTTCTCAGCACGTATGCTATTAGTATTAGTATATGCAGTGCTGGTAAGTTTGCTAGCCTTATTACTGGGTTACGACAAGAATGAACTTATATTATTAAGTGGCATATTACTGATACAAGCTTTCGCTGCAACACTTCTGTTTATCCGCAGTAACATTTCATCACTGCACAGGTTCAAAGCCGATAGTCTATTATCTGTCACTGACAGACTATTGATGATCGCGGTATGTGGTTTTCTTTTATTCAACCGGGCTACCGCATCCTCATTTACCATACAGTGGTTTGTTGGCGCACAAATAGTTTGCTATCTCATAGCCATCATTGTAGCAATGGCGGTATTAAAAAAAATAACTCACCTTCAATTCAAGTTTACGTTTAATGCAGCTAAAACTTTTGAGATAATAAAACAAAGCGCGCCTTATGCTTTACTTATATTTCTAATGTCGGTATATACGAGGGTCGATTCCGTATTGCTTGAAAGGTTGCTGGGAGCATCGGGTAAAGAAGAAGCGGGTATATATGCCGCGGGTTACCGCTTGTTAGATGTGTGTAATATATTCGGCCTTATGTTTGCCGGTATATTGCTTCCATTGTTTGGGCGCATGCTGGTTCAAAAGCAAAACATTGGGCCTATCATTGGTGTATCAGTAAATATATTGATTCCCTTTTCCTTCATGATAGCTGTTGCTTCCTGGTTCTTTGGCAATGAGATAATGCACTTGTTGTATGAGGATAGCACTGAGCAAAGCGCTTTGGTATTTGCCTTGCTTATGTCATCATTTCCTGCTTTCTGTATCATGTACGTGTATTCAACCCTACTTACAGCAAGTGGTAATTTGAAATTGCTGAATAAAATTGCAATAGCCGGAGTAGTTGTAAATATTTCACTCAACATTTTTCTGATTCCCATATACCGTTCAGCAGGGGCGGCAACCGCTGCTTTGGTTACACAATCTGTTTTAGCCTTGTGCTTCATCATTTTTGCCAAAAAAGATATGCAGTTAGCTACCAATATAAAGTGGGTGATCGCCCACCTTTCATTTTTGCTTTTGTTGTTTGTTAGTGCTTATACAGTACGTCAGGCTTCCCTCAACTGGTATTTACAACTAATTATATTCGTAGCTATATGCCTCCCGGCTGTTTTCTTGTTCCGTTTTGTAAGTATTGGTTCAATAAAAAAACTAATGATTAAAGGCTAATCTTTTTCTTCTATCTCACCCATCACGTTGGGCAGTTCTTTTACTTCTCTTTTTATTATGAATACAGCAGTCTCGTCCGGTACAATACCTCCGCCCCTGTTCAGGGCATATACTTTCGTGAACTCGGCACCAAAGTATAAAATGATAGAAGTGTAGTACACCCACGAAAGAATAATGATGACTGATGCTGCAGCACCATAGGTATTGGTAAGATTAGAGCTACCGAGATAATACCCTATCAAAAATTTCCCTATTAGGAATAATACTCCTGTAAAGCGTGCACCAACAAAAGCATCTTTCCATTTAATCCTTGCATCAGGCAATACTTTATAAATGACGGCAAATAAGACTGAAATGATGCCAAACAAGATAGCAATATTCAGTACTTGAAAAATAACAACTGTAGTGCTTGGAAATACTTGCTGCAATTGGCCGGTAAGCGCGTCGGTTATTATATTTATCAATAAAGAAACAATTAGAAGAAAACCTATCCCTAAGATCATTGAAAAAGACAACAGCCTGTTAGTTATAAATTTTAGCCATCCCTTTTTGGGCTTTGCCCTAACCGACCATATATAATTTATAGAATCTTGCATATCTGCAAATACACCTGTAGCGCCAAATATCAATATCACAACGCCAATAAGGCTATACTTGGCTGCGGCATTTTGTGCGCGCATATTATTGATGATATTAATGATCTGGGTTGCGCCTTCTTCACCTACAAGGCTTCTCATTTGCCAGTACATTTTTCCTGTTACCGATTCCGTTTCAAAAAAAAGGCCGGTAAGTGATATGATGACCAGCAATAAAGGCCCCATGGAAAATATAGTATAATACGCAAGCGATGCACTAAGCTTGACTACGTTGTCATTAGAAAACTCTCTGGCCGACTCTTTCAATAGTTTAAACCACGAGTATTTTGCTTTCTCCATGCCTGTTGTATGTTTTGTGTGTAATGTATTTAGCTATTATTAAAATATCGAGCCTACATATATTATTGGCGCAATTTTTATGCTTTAATAAAACAAAACTTACTACCATGGCAAGAAAATATTCGCCAAAAGCACAAGAAAAAGTCCACAAGGTAATGGACGAGATGAAAGAAGGCAAACTGAAGTCCGGTCGTTCCGGTAAAAAGGTTACCAGCCGCAAACAGGCTATAGCTATTGGGCTTTCCGAAGCACGTGAAGCCGGTGCAAAAGTGCCTAGGAAAGCAGCAGGTAAAAAAGCTGCTACTAAGAAGAAAACAGCTACTAAGAAATCTGCGTCAAAAAAATCGGCACCGAAGAAAGCAGCCAGCAAAAAGACAGCCACAAAAAAATCAGCTACTAAAAAAAGTGTAGGCACGAAAAAGAGTGCCACTAAGAAAAGCACCGCCCGTAAAAAGACTGCTACAAAAAAGACCGTAACTAAAAAATCTACTGCGCGCAAACGCAGTTAAAAAATAAGGGGCTAAGCCCCTTATTTTAATATTGTGGTAACGTTGGTTTAGTCTTCATTACTGTTTCTATTTTTTCTATCACTTCGTCCGTTAGCTTAGGTAACACATCTAAGGCTTTCAGGTTTTCTTTTAATTGCTCTTCTTTGGTAGCACCTAGTATTGCCGTAGTGACATTGGGATTGTGGATACACCATGCTATCGACAAGGTAGATAAAGAAGTACCTAAATCTTTAGCAACGGTTTCTAATTCGCGCACTCTGCCTATGCGTTCATCGCTCAACGTTCTGTCTTTCAGCCATTCAAAACCTTCCAGTGCAAGCCTTGAATCTTCAGGCACACCATTATTGTATTTACCAGTCAGCAAACCTGAAGCTAACGGGCTCCATATTGTTGTGCCCATGCCTATATTTTTGAAGATGGTGTAATAATCAACTTCCATTTTATAGCGTTCAAACAAATTGTATTGCGGCTGTTCCATAGCCGGGCCTATCATGTGTAGCTCCTTAGCTATCATGTGCGCTTCCACTATTTCAGCGCCACTCCATTCACTGGTACCCCAATACAATATTTTACCTTGCTGTATCAGGTGGTTCATTGTCCAAACTACTTCTTCGATAGGTGTATTTTTATCAGGTCTGTGGCAATAGTACAGATCAAGATAATCTACCTGTAGTCTCTGCAAGGCTTCATTGCATGCTTCTGTTATGTGCTTACGGCTAAGACCTGTTTGGTTTGGCTTGTTATTTTCTCCTCTCCAGCCAAAAAATACTTTGCTCGATACCACGTACGATGATCGTTCCCAATTCTTACTTTTCAGTACACGCCCCATCATCTTCTCCGATTCTCCTCTTGAGTACACCTCAGCATTATCAAAAAAGTTCACACCGTTATCGTATGCTATGCTCATTAGGCGGTCCGATATTCCATCGTCTATTTGTTTTGCAAACGTTACCCAGGAGCCGAACGACAATGCGCTTAGCTGTAGTCCTGTTTTTCCCATTCTTCTGTATTCCATAAAATTCTTTTTTAAATCACAACAAATTTGGGCACCCTTCCAATGC
>CBFGNI010000059.1:0-13826 GCA_965650105.1 uncultured bacterium
TAAGTGGTGGTATGAAAAAACGTGTGGCTTTGGCCAGGGCGTTGGTACTAAACCCCAAATACCTGTTCTGCGATGAGCCTAACTCGGGCCTCGATCCGCAAACATCTCTGGTTATCGATAAACTGATAAAAGAGCTGACTGAAGAATTCAACATGACCACCATCATCAATACCCACGATATGAATACCGTTATGGAAAGCGGCGATCATATAGTGTTTATGTACAAAGGCCGTAAAAAATGGGAAGGCACTAATAAAGACATTATTTACAGCAAGGATGAGGAATTGAATAGCTTCATCTTCGCATCCGATTTCCTGAATAAGGCCAAGGAAATGAGTATGATGGAAGACAGGGGAGAAGTATAACTTCTCACCCTGCTGTTATGGTTATTCTATTGTAAGCCGGCCGGTGTAGGTTGTTTCACCATTGGTTACTTTGTAAAAGTACAGGCCCTTAGGTTGGGCGCTTAGGTCTAGATAGGGTTTATAGGGGCTGGTCATTACGATGCTGCCGGTTACATTAGTTATGATAGTGGTGTATTCGTGCTCATTCTTCAACTGGGGGAAGTTGATAAGGCCATCAAAGCTGGGGTTAGGATATACGCCAAGTGTGTTTAGCTTGCTTAGGCTCTTCGCTGCGCCCCAGTACCAGTCATGATCTACGCGTATGTCGTCTATCATCCAGCCGTCTAGTGTTTCAAGCGTATCATCGCTCACAAAGCGGAAGCGTATAAATACGGTGTCTTGCGCCATGCAATTGGAACTGGCTGTGGTCTTAAGAGGTATGGCCCCTACACCAAACTGTATAGCCGAGTTTGTCCAGCCGCTGGTGCCGCTAAAAGCCATCTCTCCATGCAGCAGCGTATCGGTTTTGCCATAGAAGTTCTCTGTAATGATGCCAAATCCATCCCAACCCGGTTCATCGTCAACATTGCAGCTATCCTTTACATTGGTCCAATTGGCGCCATTGTCGTAAGAGTACTCTACAATGCCACCATCATGTCCTGCAGTAGTCTGGTACTTGTGCCTGAATGATATGATAGCGCCCAGGTTGAAGTTGCGTTCCATCTTCACAACAAACCAGTCATTAGCGTTGACAGGATAAGTATCGGTGGTATCGGTCATTATAGAGTAGCTGTTTCCGGTACCTGACGAGAAGAAGACTTTTGAAGTGGTACCAATATCCCAGAGTATAGTGCCCGATGTGTCGATCACGTTATGGGTGGCACTGTTGTCTAATGAATCAAAAGGTTCAAAGCTAAACTCAGCTGAATCGACAGGTGTGCCCTGCCAGATACCATTGCCTGGCTGTGCAAAGGAGAAGGTCGCATAAAGCAATAACGGAAAGGTGAGTAATAGTTTTAGCATAGGTAAATGTTTGATTATAACGAAGGTAATCGTAATGTATTGCCGCAACGATTTTACGTGTCAGGGAAATGTAATATGAAAATTAAAAACAGATGAAAATCATAAAGGCCGGTAGAAACCGGCCTCAGAAATCTAGAATTGATTACCCATTACAATCTTAAATGTCAATGTCTTATATGCTTGAAACTGCTTATTAGTTTAGCTTGTACACCACATAAGACTGTGAGCGTATAAAAATGGTTGGTAGCTTTTTAAAAAAATATTCTATAGCGATGTTACTAATATGATATAAGATTTGAATTTGCCTGTATTTGCATTAATTTTGCCCGCGTCTTAAAACAAAAATATTTAGCTCATGGCTGTTTTGGTAAATAAAAACTCAAAAGTTATTGTTCAGGGGTTCACAGGTACTGAAGGTACTTTCCACGCTACCCAAATGATAGAATACGGTACTAATGTAGTAGGTGGTGTAACACCGGGTAAAGGTGGCCAGCAACACTTAGACCGCCCCGTGTTCAATACTGTGAAAGATGCAGTTACCAAAACAGGTGCTGATGTTTCTATCATATTTGTACCACCCGCATTTGCTGCCGATTCTATTATGGAAGCTGCTGAAGCGGGCATAAAAGTGATCATCTGTATCACTGAAGGTATTCCTGTACAGGATATGGTGAAAGCACGTGAGTACATAAAAGGTAAAGACACACGTCTGATAGGCCCTAACTGCCCTGGTGTTATCACAGCAGGCGAGGCTAAAGTAGGCATCATGCCGGGTTTCGTATTCAAACCGGGCCGTATAGGTATCGTATCAAAATCGGGTACCCTGACTTACGAAGCTGCTGACCAGGCTGTAAAAGCAGGTATGGGTGTTTCTACTGCTATTGGTATAGGTGGCGACCCGATAATTGGTACTACAACGCGCGAAGCTGTTGAACTGCTGATGAACGATCCTGAAACGGATGGTATCATTATGATAGGTGAAATAGGTGGTAATATGGAAGCTGAAGCTGCACAATGGCTGAAGACCAACATGCGTAAACCTGTTGTAGGTTTCATTGCAGGCCAAACAGCACCTCCGGGCCGCCGTATGGGCCATGCCGGTGCAATTATTGGCGGTGCCGATGATACTGCTGCTGCTAAAATGAAGATAATGGCTGAATGCGGTATTCATGTTGTGGATAGCCCAGCTAACATTGGTAAAACAATGGCTGAAGCAATGAATAAGAAAATGGTAGCTGCTAATTAGTTTCAGCTATAGAAAATATAAGGCGGGTACATATAATGTACCCGCTTTTTTGTTGGCATACTTTTGTCATATATCCCTGAAAGAGAACTACTATGAAACACCTGAATGATCCGGACCTGAAAGAAGGCGCGCAACCACCATTGAAAGATGAAGATGTACGCGAGGAAAAGACCGGCACTAAAACCGATGATAAGGAAGAT
Source organism: uncultured bacterium (assembly GCA_965650105.1). Classification (GTDB taxonomy): domain Bacteria; phylum Bacteroidota; class Bacteroidia; order Chitinophagales; family Chitinophagaceae; genus Polluticoccus. The sequence goes on from CBFGNI010000059.1 coordinate 2,814, forward strand.
GAAGAAGAACTGGATGAAGAAACCGCTAAGGATAGAACGGAATAACATACAATAAAGCCTTCTGATCAGAAGGCTTTATTTGAAAAGAACGTTTACTATGGCTGTTTTACGAGTTGGGATTTTGTAAAGCTGCCGTTAGTAATAACAACTGAATCAGTCTTATTGAAAGTATTGTTGTTATTATCGTATTTATATAGTGTACCTGAAAAGGTACCGCTTATCTTAAAATCAGCAGTGAATTCGCTCACACTTAGGTTGCCTTTTTCAGCCATATACATATCCGTATTATTAGGGAAGTAGTAGATACGTGCATTATCTGCTTTTCGCACATCAGTCACGTTGTAGTTTCCATTCTTTTGTCCGAATATATCTATTGATAGCTGTTTGCTCCCCTCTTCATATTTTACAAATAGGAAGGTATCTGCAAATACGTAGCCACCTGCAGTTTTTGATATATCAGTACCGTCAAGCGTAAAGCAAATACTACCGTCGGCACAACCGGGGTTATTGTTATTATTATTATTGTTCGCTGGGCTGGTCTCGTCTTTTTTACACGCGCTGAATATAACAGCAGTAATGAATGTAAGTAAAATTAATTTTTTCATATAGTAGATTTATTGCAAATCTACCTGTGTTGTAAAGCCTATATTATACACTACCGGTGGTATATTTATATCCGTGCCAGTACTTACTTTGCTAGTGTTTCAGCCATTCAATAGCAGCTTCCATACAACGTTCCCCATCTATGGCGGCAGAAACAATACCGCCTGCATAGCCCGCGCCTTCAGCGCAAGGATAGAGGCCTTTTATCTGTGTATGTTGCAAGGTTTCTTTATGGCGTGGTATACGCACAGGCGAACTGGTGCGCGATTCGGTACCTACCAATATAGCTTCATTGGTATAATAGCCTTTCATCTTTTTTCCAAAATCAACTACTGCTTTTACCAAGGCGTCATTCACTTCTTTGGGTAGTACATCTTTTATCGATGCACTTTTTATGCCCGGCAGGTAAGAACAATCGGGCAGGGTAGAGGATACTTTGTTGCTTGTAAAATCGGCCATGCGCTGTGCAGGTGCCACCAGGTTGCCGCCACCTATTTCAAATGCTCTTTGTTCTACCATTTGCTGGTATTGCATGCCTGCTAACGGACCAGTAAAGCCATATTGCGCATAGTCTTTCATATCTACGGCAACTACGGTGCCTGAGTTAGCATAAGGGTTGTTGCGCTTCGAGGGCGACCAGCCATTTACCACTACTTCACCTGGGTTAGTAGATGCCGGGGCAATGATACCACCGGGGCACATACAAAAAGAGAATACACCACGTCCATTCTCCTGCGCTACTACCGAGTAACTGGCAGGGGGCAAATGTTCATCACGTACTTCACAGCGGTATTGTATGCTATCAATTAATGCCTGCGGATGCTCAATACGCACACCCAATGCAAATGGCTTTGCTTCTACCTCTATACCTTTATAATGCAGTAAAGCAAAAATATCGCGCGCCGAATGGCCTGTAGCCAGTATCACGATCTTAGCATCGTAAGTACTGCCATCAGCTGTTTTTACTGCTTTTATACGGTCGCCATCCAACACTATATCGGTCAGTTTGCTATCAAATATTACTTCACCACCACAAGCAACTATCTGCTCGCGCATAGATGTGATAATGTTAGGTAGTTTATTGGTGCCTATATGCGGATGCGCTTCGTAGAGTATGTTTCGCTCAGCGCCAAAATAAGTGAACAGTTTCAATATGCGCTGCACATTGCCGCGCTTGGTTGAGCGTGTATAGAGTTTGCCATCGCTGTAAGTGCCTGCACCGCCTTCACCAAAACAATAGTTCGATTCAGGGTTCACGATACCTTCTTTGTTCATAGCAGCGAGGTCGCGCCTGCGGCTGCGTACATCTTTACCACGTTCCAGAACAATTGGTTTGTAGCCTAATGATATTGCACGCAATGCAGCAAATAAACCCGCTGGACCTGCACCAACTATCAGTACACTAGCTGCATTACTTACATCCTTAAGTTCCGGGTCGAATGCAGGTTGTTCCTTAACGGGTTCATCAATATAAACTTCCAGCTGCAATACCATCTTAGCTTGCCTTGAGCGGGCATCTATCGATTGACGCAGTACATGGAAACCTGTGATTGTTTTAAGGCTGATACCCGTTTCTTCGGCTATGCAATTCCTGATAGCTCTGTCATTTTCAGCCATAGCAGGCGCTATGGCAATGGTAATGTTTTGTATCATTATGCGTTAGGTTTTTATCCTAAAAGCTATTTCAATGCCCGGCTTGCAGGCCGGGCATTTGTTTATTTTTTATTCTTGTAAGCTGCTTTTACTTTCTCCAGATGATCTACAAACTTCTGTACGTTAGGGTCGTAGGGGTACCCATCTTCTGCCAGCTTTTTGCCATTCTCATCTACATAGAAATAGAACGGTTGTGAGTTAGCATTGAACTGTGTTGCCTGTATATCTTCATTACGGTCGCCCACGGTTACTACCTGTGCGCCCAATATTTTAGAATAGTATTGCTCTTCTTTAGGAAGGTCAGTTTTATCGTAATCGCAATACAGCGACGCTACGATAAAATCTTCTTTTAAGCGTTTCGCCACTTCGGGTTTCGACCATACCTGTGCTTCCATCTTACGACAGTTAACGCAGTTGATACCGGTAAAATCGAGCATCACCGGTTTGTGTAAAACCTTAGCTGCCGCCAATGCTTCTTCATAATTGAAGTAAGTGACAAGGCCCAGGTTCTTCACCACAGGTGGTTCGTATATCTTCATTTCCGAAACATATTTTACAGGTGCTACTTCGCTATTTGCATCTTGTCCTTGCGATGGTGTTCCGCCACCTTCACCTGTATTCAACACGAAATCCTGAGTACCCATAGGTGGTACAAACTGGCTCATGCCATTAAGCGGTGCGCCCCACATACCGGGTACTAAGTACACAGCAAAGGTGAAAGCGCATATAGCGAGGAACAGGCGGAAAATAGAAACATATTCCTGTCCGTAAATGTTTTTAGGTGAAGCATCATCGTGCGACATTTTCAGTTTGCCCAGCAGGTAGAAACCAAGCAATATTGCCAGCACTATCCATATAGCAAGGAATATTTCCCTATCCAGCAAACGCCAGCCTTGTGCAAGGTCTGCGTTTGATAAGAATTTCAACGCAAGCATTAATTCTACAAAACCCAATACCACTTTTACCTGGTTCAACCAGCCACCCGATGCAGCCATTTTATTCAGCATACCCGGGAATACAGCAAACAAAGCAAATGGTAATGCAAGGCCCACAGAAAAACCAAACATACCCAATGCAGGGCCTGCGATACCGCCTTTACCAGCCAGTACAAGCAATGGCCCTACTATAGGACCAGTGCAAGAGAAGGACACAATAACCAGCGTAAGCGCCATGAAGAAGATACCGCCAAAGCTGGTAAGCCCTGCTTTAGAATCGGTACTGCTGGTCCATGACGAAGGCAGTGTTATTTCGAATGCACCCAGGAATGAGATACCGAATACAACGAAAATGATGAAGAAAAATAAGTTAGCTATCCAGTTGGTAGAAAGGTTGTTCAATGCATTACCACCAAACAATACAGATATCAATACGCCTAGTATTGTAAAGATGATAATGATAGAAAGCGAATAGTAAATAGCATTGCGGATACCTTCAGCACGCGTTTTACTACGCTTGGTAAAGAAGCTTACCGTAATAGGTATCATAGAATACACACAAGGTGTAAGTACCGCCAGTATGCCCCCGCCAACTGCCATCAAAAACAGCCATAGCATCGATTTTTGCTCCTGTTTTTTACTTTGCTCCTGTGGGGTTTCCTGGGTAGCAGTATCCTTATTAGCAACTGTATTTACTGTAGTTGTAGCAATAGTATTCGTATCAGCAGTTGTGCTATCTGCCGTTGCGGCAATTATTGCTTCGTCATTTTTTTTTTCAGTATCAGCAGTAGCACTGCCGGCATCGTTAACTGTAAATGTAAACGACTTTGTTTTGGGTGGTAAACAGCCCTGATCGTTACAGGTCATGTACGTGTACTTACCTGTTATCTTTCCATTAGCGGTAATTGTTGCCGCTTGTATAAAATCTACTTTTTTGTAGTAGTGTACCGTACCGATGTCTTCTATAGTTTCATCGATACGCTTACCTTTTTCAGTTGTTTTACACTTTAACTTATAGTTGCTGCTTTTATCAAATTCAAATTCAGGTGGCAGGAAGCTGCCATCGCCACCTGGGTTCAGGGAATACACATGGTAGCCATTGTTCACCGTAACATGGAAAATAAGCTCGTATTCGTTGCCGGTTTTTTTCTTAGCCTCGAAGGTCCATACCGTTGGGTCCTGGATGATTTGTGCGCTAAGCCCGGTAGATATAAGTAAACCCAGTACAAGGGTAAACGCCAGTTTTGATAAAAGCTTCATTGTGTGTATTTACTTCATAAAGAAAACGTACTACTCAGTTCCGTTGGGTCGGTTAGCCGGCTTTAAGAAAAGTTTAGCTATCACCCCGCACATATTACTATTAGTTCATCAGCGTGAACGCTTCCAGTATGGCGCGTCCATCTATATTGTGCAGCACATCGCTGCAGGCACGCTCAGGGTGCGGCATCATGCCAAACACATTTCGCCCACTGTTGCAAATGCCGGCAATATTAGTAGTAGCGCCATTGGGGTTGGCATTAATATGCACCTCACCGTTCTCATCGCAATAGCGAAAAACCACCTGGTTGTTCTTGTTCATTTGTTCCAGTGTAGTAGCATCGGCAAAATAGCGGCCTTCACCGTGGGCTACGGGTATTTTCAATACTTTATTGGCGCCTACATTCTTGCCTACAAAAGTGGCATCGCTTTCGGCTTTGATGAATACATTCTTGCAAACAAATTTCTGGTGGTCGTTCAGCAGCAAGGCTCCCGGTAGTAAACCTGCTTCGCAAAGTATCTGGAAGCCATTGCAAACGCCCAATACTTTGCCACCATTGTTAGCAAAGTTTATCAGTTGCTCTACCATAGGGCTAAAGCGCGCCAGGGCACCGCAACGCAGGTAATCGCCATAAGAGAAACCGCCCGGCAGTACAATGCAGTCATCTTTCGAGAACATGCTCAGGTCATTGTCTTTATGCCAAAGCATTACTACTTCCTGTTTCAGGTCGTCTTGTAAAGCATGCATCATGTCGCGGTCGCAGTTAGACCCTGGGAAAACGATTACTCCGAATTTCATTTATTTAGTTTAAAGCTATGATCTGTTTAAAGTACCCATTGGCAAGCAAGCACAACAAGCAGGGAAAAATAAAACGCAAAATTACTAAACCATTTACTTTTTTCAAGATATAGTGGGTGGGCAATAACAAGACTTGATGCTGGTATAGCGATCAGCCATATATTATGCATAGGTTTTACGGTAAAACAACATATAATGATAGATATAAATAAATATGTCATGATAAGCACCCAGTTGCGCCGCATGAATACACTCACTTTCGAAATGAATGCCTGTAAGGCAAATAAACCGCAGCACATTAATGTAACAATACCAATTATTAAAACTACGATATAAGCATGCGCGGTAATTTTTTGCGGAAAATGCAAGCCTATTGCCGGCCATAACTTAAACAGGCTTAGCTCATCGAAAAGGAATAATAGTGCTGTAAAAAAATAGATAGGGGTAAAATAACCCATCAGCCCTACCACCCATTCGGCAGGGTTAAAGCTGCGTAAAAGTAATAAGGCAGAGCAAAGTAAAATTATGTAGCCCAAAGCAGGGAAATGTAATAAGGCGGCTATACAGGCTAAAAAGCCTGCGTTGAATACCATTTTGCGTGGCTGGGTAGTGTTATGGAAATTGAGCAGTATATGCAGCGTGCCCAGCATACACCAGTTTATTAGCAATGCTTCGCTAAAGCTGCTTAAAGAAGGGTGCAGGGAAGAAAGTGTGATATATAAATATGCCGGTATGTACGTGGTTTTGGCGAAAAGTTTATGCCTGACTACAATAGCGTTGAGGTATATAGCCTGCATAAACAGCATAACTACCGACAGCAAAGTATAGGCAAATGCACTTTTGCCTAAAGCAAAACTGAATATGTTAACTATACTGCTGTACAGCAGGTGTTCGTTGTTGGTAATGGGCAACACGGGGTGGGCAAGCGCTTGCAGCTTAATAAGTAAGGTGTAAATAAGCAGGATAATTACCGTGTAAGGGCTCTTATCGCGTATCAGTCGCAGCACCGGTTATTCAGTTTTAGAAAGTAATTTTAGCAAAAGATATCTGTCTTTTGCGCAGGCAAGGTACAACCATTTCGCGGGCCGACACCTGCTTGCCCGACCGGGGCAACCAATCGGGGTCATCGCTTTTATTAGCTGCCAGCGATCTCATCTCCAGCCTGCCGCCGCCATCGATTGTAGCAAGTTGTATGCGTGAACGGGCCGAATTGAAATCATTGAAGAGAAAACCAAGCGAACCGCCTGTATTGAGTAGTGCGTAAGAAGAGAAGATACCCCCATCTTCCTGCGAGTATTGGTCTTTACGAATGAAAGTATGCCATTCCTTTACGCCTTCGCTGTTGTAAGACATGGCCAGTATGTCGTTATAATGATATTCGCGTATAGATGTGCCCATTGAAGGATAGTACATGGAGTAATAGCCAAAGCCCGGAGAATAATTATTGCGGGTAGTTATATAGTAGTCTTCTGCAATCAGTACAAAGCCACCGTCGTTCTTTACTATTAACTGGCGTGCCTGGTAGCCATCAAACGCACGCTTTTTATTTCTTTCGCCGGTAGAAAGGCGCCATTGCTCGTCGAAGGCTATATTCTTCCTGCTTTCGAAAGACTGGTTTGCTATATCGTAATAAGTGTAGAGTACGCCTTCCAGGCTGCCATTCTTTTTATCGGAATAAAAGCCGCCAATATATATCCTGTTTTTTGCATTGTCGATCTTAGAATAAACACCCGCGGCAAATTTATTGTTCAGAGGTACAGATACGGGTTTGAACGTATTGTTGTTTTTAGTGAGCTCAAGCAACCAAAGCTGGTCAGCAAAGCTTCTGCCGCCAATTGGTGTATATACCGGAAGGTAAAAAGTGCCATTATTAGCTATCATCCCTTCGCCATTAGTCAGTGTATTGTCGGCGCTGAAATTTCCTGTTACGCGTTCGCTTATATTCAGTTGGTCATCTACCCACTTGCCTGTTAATATAAGTTCGCTGCCTTTTTCTTCGGTTTTGTAAATGAAGATGTGTTTTTTATCTTCTGATATTGCAGAGGTAAAGTATTCTTTATTAGGGCCAAACAGGCCGGTTTTTTCTTCGTCGAGTTTTACAGGTTGCTTTACAAGGCGTCCCATATCATCCAGCAGGGCGGCATATTGTATTACCGTATTACCTTCAACCGACTGGTATAGTACAATTATCTGGTTACTGTAAGCAATGAATTTGGTAGCATATATTCTTTTAGGAAAGAAGTCGAGCAGTACGGTCGCCAGCCTGTCCATCTTGTCATCATAAGCATCAAGGAAAAAACCATCCGCTGAGCCCCTGTAAGTGTAAATGCGGCTACCTACTTTGCCTACTACGGCGAAATCGCTGCCGCGAACATCAAATTTTTCGTAGGGCGAATAAACTACATCCTGGGCATTGACATGCAGATGTATAGTAAATAGAATGAGAATAAAAAAAATGGGTTTCAACAACTTCATGCTTTCAAAATTAGCGGTACAGGCTGTAATATTTTGGTAAATTTTTATTGCAGGAACCTCGCTTTGTTTTCAGGGGTGGGCAACATGCATTCATCGCGCTTGCCAAACCATTTGTATCGGTTGCGTGCTATAAGTCTATATACCGCATTGCGCAAAAAAGCAGGAACTATACCCAGTATTGAAAATGCGGCCCATGCGCCTCCCAGCAATTTCGTTGTTTGCAGTATGGCTGCCGATTGCAGGTAATACTTGCCGTTATAGTATAAAATGATGCTGCCGGGTTGCTGCGTGGCATCCATCCTGGTTTCGCGCATAGCCTCCGCCCCCTGCGGCGATTGCAACGATGCGAAAAGGAATTGCTGCTTTTTATCATGCCGCATTATGAATTGTACCGCCCCCGAGCACAGGTTGCATACACCATCGAAAAACAAAATGGGCTGTTGCTGGTCTTTATAACTCATAATAGCTATGGGCCTTGAAAAGGGCCTTATTTATTCTGCATACATATTTGTACCAGCGAATCGGTTTTGGCCTTTACTTCTATGGCCATACGGCGGTCAAGGTCTTCCATTGCCTGTGTATTTATTTCTTGCATTTTTATGCCTACCAGCGAGTCCACTTTCGCTTTCATCTGGCTGCGGCTAATGGCCTCTGTTTTGTTTTTGCACGATACGATGCTGGTGGCTAATACCAGCGTTATAAGAGCTAATCTATATTTCATCAAGTGATTTTTTTATGCCTACAAAGTTAAGCTATGACAAATTGTGGCAATAATGGCTGATACTGAATGTTTTTTGTAAAATATTTATAATTGTGGATATGTGAAATGAACCTAAAAAATAGGAATTTTACATAGTTGTCATACTATTGAAACCATTACGCTACATAAGTCTTCTGGCAAGTGTCATCTTGCTGCTCTTTCATTATCCCGCTAAAGCGCAAACGGGCAATGACACTATTATGCTGGGAGGCATAGTAGTAGGTGCCGATACTTTTGCAATGGTTTATCTCCCTGACGTGTATAAAACAGCGCCAATGCTGCGTAAATATGCCCGTAAACGTGCACAGGCCACCAGGCTGCGTTATAATGTGCAAAAGGTGTATCCCTATGCTATAATAGCCGCCGATGTGCTGAAGGATGTAGATGTAACACTGGCTAAATATGAAGATGACAAGAGGAAGAGAAAAGAATACCTGAAATCGCTGGAAAAAGAGCTGAACAGGCGTTTTAAAGGCGAGTTGGAAGATCTTACCATAACACAGGGGCAAATACTGGTAAAGCTTATCAATAGGCAGACAGGAAAAAATTGTTTTGGCATTATTAAAGAGCTGAAAGGTGGTTTTTCGGCGGTAGTATGGCAATCGCTTGCCCTGCTTTTCAACAACAGCCTGAAACGTGAATACGATCCTTACGATCGCGATAAAGAAATAGAAGATATAGTAGCCGAGCTGGAAGCGAATAACTACTACCAATATCGCTACCAAAGACAACAGGTGTTAATGAAACAGCATCATTGATAGTGATTATAAGCCAAATTTCAGCAGATGATGCCGATTATGTTATTTTGCACTGCATTCATCTAAAAAACATAGCCGGATACTCTGATTTATCCGGAACAGCATTATGAAACTACATATACTGGCAATAGCGGCACACCCCGACGATATTGAACTGGGCGCTGCCGGCACTTTGATAAAACATGCCCGTATGGGGCAGGCGGTAGGTATATTGGACCTTACTATGGGTGAATTGGGTACACGTGGCAGCGCAGAGCTACGCCTTCAGGAAGCGCAGGACGCTGCGAAAGCTATGGGCCTGTCGGTACGCGAAAATGTAGGCATGGAAGACGGGTTCTTTAAAAATGACAAAGAGCACCAACTAAAACTGGTACAATACATACGTAAATACCAGCCCGATATAATAATAGCTAATGCATTGGAAGACAGGCACCCCGACCATGGTAAAGGGGGCAGGCTGATAGCTGATGCCTGTTTTTTAGCAGGTTTACGTAAAATAGAAACGCGTTACGAAGCAAAAAGCCAGGAGCCCTGGCGCCCGAAACGGGTGTTTCACATGATACAAGACAGGTTTTTGGAACCTACTTTTGTAGTGGATATTACCGATTGTATGGACCAGAAAATGGAGGCTATACTGTGCTATAAAAGCCAGTTTCATGATCCATCGTCAAAAGAACCTATGACTTACATAGCCAGCAACGATTTTCTGGACAAAGTGAAGGCAAGGCATTCTTTGTTGGGCAAGCGTATAGGTACAACCTATGCGGAAGGATATATATCTGAAAATGTACCGGGCATTGATAACCTTGACCAACTGATATATCCTAAAATGGCTTAAATATTAGTTTCTGAAAATATTTTCTGAAATTCTCTGGTTGGTTATTATTTTTTCACTACCTTTGCAGTCCTAAAAAAAGTATAGCAATGGCACGCGTTTGTCAGGTAACAGGTAAAAAACCCATTACGGGCCACAAAGTATCTTTCTCTAACAAGAAGGCAAAGCGCCGCTTTCTGCCTAATCTGCAGACAAAGCGCTTTTTCCTTGTAGAAGAAGACCGTTGGGTAACAATTAAATTGGCGGCAGACGCTATTCGTACAATCAATAAAAATGGTTTGTACTCAGTAGTAAAACAACTGCGCGCTCAGGGCGAGAAAATCTAAATTTTAAGTAAAAGAAAACTCTTTATAAAATGGCAAAAAAAGGGAACCGCGTTCAGGTAATATTGGAATGCACCGAGCATAAAAACAGCGGTCTGCCAGGCACTAGCCGTTATATTTCCACTAAGAATAAAAAGAACACTCCTGAGCGTATCGAGCTGAAAAAATTCAACCCGATCATGAAGAAAGTGACTCTTCACAAAGAAATTAAATAATATATTTTAAAATATTAAGTCATGGCAAAAGCAGCTAAAACCGCGATCAAGAAAGACCCGAAGCAGGCAGCGGAAGCAAAGAACTATACGAAAGTGATCAAAGCTGTACGCAGTCCTAAAAGCGGTGCTTACACTTTTAAAGAGCAAATGGTACACAAGGATAAAGTAAAAGATTTCCTTGCTGCTAAGTAATATACGCACAGCCTCTATAAACTAGGACTTATAAAACCTTAGTTTTAACTATAACCACATTAGCCACTCTACCAAGGGTGGCTTTTTATATTTGGTTCCGCTGGCATATTTTTCGTAAACTTTGTAATACAAACCTCTTGTGTTATGAAACAGATACTAACTGCAGCATTTTTACTTTTAAGTGTTACCACATTTGCCCAAACGCAGA
>CBFGNI010000060.1:0-13771 GCA_965650105.1 uncultured bacterium
CAAACAGCACAAGCCTACCAGGCATATATATCGAACCAAAAGAAGATAGAAGTATATGCAAAAGCAGTAGAGCAGGCGAATGAAAACTATCGCATCACCAAAAATAAATACGATAACAGCCTTGCCACCACAAACGATCTGCTGGATGCAGATGTAGCACAACTACAAGCAAAACTAAACTATGAATTTGCTAAAGCTGATGCTGTAGTATCGTACAATAAACTACTGGAAACTACCGGCACATTAAATATCAATCAATAATCATTATCTACAAAAAGCATTCAAAATACTTATATGGAAAACGTTAAAGAAGTAAACACCAATCATACCGCTGCCGCAGCAGCAGCTTCAGCAGCGGCAACGCCACAGGCACCTAAAAAAGTAAACAAACGTTTCACAATCGTACTGATTTTGCTGGTACTTGTTGGCGGCACATTCGGTATTACAAAATATATACATGCCCAGCACCACGAAGAAACAGACAATGCACAAATAGACGCCAATATTAATCCTGTGATTCCAAGAATTTCAGGCTATGTATCGGAAGTAAGGGTATCGGATAACCAAATGGTAAAAAAAGGAGATACGCTGGTAACTTTAGATAACCGCGATCTCGTAATAAAGCTACAACAGGCAGAAGCCGCACTTGTGGCGGCACAAAGCAACCTGAGCGTTGCAGAAGCAACAACAACAGCATCGCGCGCCAATATAGCATCTTCAAGGGCCAATGTTTCTACCGCCGACGCACAAATTGAAACTGCTAAGGTTAACGTGTGGAGGGCAACTCAGGATTATAACCGCTATGCTAACCTGATAAAAGACCACTCTATTACACAACAACAATTTGAACAAGCAACAGCCCAAAAACAAACTGCTGAACGCCAGTTGCAAGTATTGATAGAACAAAGAAATGCTGCAACGCAACAAGCAAATGCTGTCGCATCGCAAAGTAATGCAACAGGTGAACAAGTAAGTGTCGCAAATGCAAATATCAAACAACATGAAGCTGATGTGGCAAACGCAAAGCTAAATCTTTCATATACCGTGATTACGGCACCTGAAGATGGTCTGATATCGAAAGTGAACGTACAACCAGGACAATTTGTACAAGCCGGCCAATCGCTATTCAGCGTAGTAACGGACAAGAAAGTGTGGGTAGTTGCCAACTTTAAAGAAACACAACTGGATAAAATGAAAATTGGGCAGAGGGCTACAATAAAAGTAGATGCATATCCCGGGCATGAATTTGAAGCAAAAGTAACTTCATTCTCACCCGCTACAGGCGCAAGGTTTGCATTATTACCTCCTGATAACGCTTCAGGCAACTTTGTGAAAGTAGTGCAACGCCTTCCCGTGAAAATTGAGTTCACTAATCCTAACGATAAAGAGGTGAAAGAACTACGCCCGGGCATGAACGTAGATGTGGACGTGCATTTAGACTAATATCATCACTGCCGAAAAGGTATTAAAACACTTTATGTTAGAACAAAATTCATTGGTTGAATATGGTTTTCGCAGGGTTATTATTACGGTAACAGCAATATTTTGCGCCCTGCTGGAAATCGTTGATACAACCATCGTAAACGTGGCTTTAAATGATATGAAAGGTAACCTTGGCGCTACTTTGAACGAGGTAGGCTGGGTTATCACCGCATACGCTATCGCCAATGTTATCATAGTGCCTATGACCAGCTGGCTATCGCAACAGTTTGGCAGGCGCAATTATTTCGCAGCGTCCATTATCATATTTACAGTATCCTCGTTCCTGTGTGGTAACGCTAATGGTATCTGGGAGTTGGTACTTTTCCGTTTCATACAGGGCTTAGGCGGTGGTGCTTTGCTGGTTACATCGCAAACCATTATTACAGAAAGCTATCCACCTGAAAAGCGCGGCATGGCACAAGCTATATATGGTTTAGGCGTTATTATTGGCCCTACACTTGGCCCACCCCTAGGTGGCTATATAGTCGACCACTTTTCATGGCCATACATATTCTACATCAATATACCAATAGGTGTTATAGCTACGCTGCTTACTATTCAATTTGTACGCAGTCCTAAATATGGCGAAAAAGCAGCACGTGGCAGTATTGACTGGTGGGGCATAGGGCTTCTTGCAGCAGGTGTGGGTTCTTTACAATATGTATTGGAGCGTGGCCAGGAAGATGATTGGTTCAGTAGTATAACAATAACATTACTAACTGTTGTTGCCGTACTGGGATTTTTCTTCTTTGTGTGGCGAGAACTTACATACAAGAAACCTATTGTAGAACTGAGAGTATTGAAAAATAATAATCTGCGAGTCGGTACTATACTTTCTTTTATATTGGGATTTGGCTTATATGGGTCCACATTTATTATACCATTGTACACACAAGCTACCTTAGGCTGGACAGCCCAACAGTCGGGAGCGCTAATGATACCGGCAGCATTAACAACTGCATTTATGATGCCCATCATAGGCCGGTTATTGCAGAAAGGCGTACCACAACAATACCTGGTGGCAGGCGGTATGTTCCTGTTCTTTGTTTTTAGCTTTTGGGGGTATAAAATAATAACTCCCGATACCGGTGCTGAAGCATTTTTCTGGCCTTTGATAATGAGGGGGATAGGTATGGGTATGCTGTTTATCCCTATTACCACCCTATCTCTTTCCACGTTGAAGGGCCAGGAAATAGGGCAAGGTGCTGCCTTTACGGGTATGATGCGCCAATTGGGCGGCTCTTTCGGGGTGGCACTCATCACCACATTTATTTCGCGCAGAAATATGCTGCATAGGCAAGACCTGGTAGGTTACCTGGATACTAACAACCCCGCTGTAATGAACCGCATAAACGGTATGAAGGCGAGCTTTATGGCGAAAGGGCTATCGCCCGATGTTGCATTGAATACTGCATATAAGGCAATGGACTACTCGGTATATAAACAGGCATCGGTAATGTCTTATATGGATGTATTCCTGTATCTGGGTATAATGTTCCTGATATGTATCCCGTTTGTATTGATGGTAAAAGGTAACAAGAAGAAAAAAGTTGATTTGGCAGAAGCAATGCATTAGTTAGGTTTATATAGATGATGATTAGTTGGCCCCTTTTTAGGGGCCATCTTTTATACATGTCGTTGTAAAATCCTATCTTTGCAGCCGCAAAAAAAGGTTCTTAATTTAATATATGATCAGTCGTAGAAATATAAGAGTAAAGGTGATGCAAACGTTGTACACACTTGCAACGAGCGAAACCGGCGATGTAGAGAGCCGCAAAAAACTTGGATCAAATATTTTAAATGAGAAATTGACCAGATCGTTAGATCTGTTAACCATATCGATATTATATACGTTACGTACTGCACAATATGCTGAAAATGATTCTATTCAGCGCTCATCCAAATACCTTCCATCGAAAGAAGACCTGAATGTAAATACTAAGATAGCAGGTAATGAATTCTTATGGCAAGTACTTTCAAACCAGACATTTGTAGAAAAAGTAAAAGAATCGAAATCTGAACACTTTGTAAGCGAAGAGTGGATAAAAAAGATATATCAGCAATTAAGCAAGACACCTGAATATCTTACTTATATATCGGAGCAAAGCAGGGACCCTAAAACAGAGAAGGCTATTATCCAGTTCATTTGGCAAAAAATGATATTGGAAAATGAAGCACTGCAAACTTATTTTTCTGAAGAACTTCCTGGCTGGGAAGACGATAGAGATATGACGCTGATGCTGATGGAAAACTTCTTTAAAAGCAGTAGTAAAATAAATTTTTTAAGCCCTGTTTCCGGCGAGAAAAAAGAATATGCTTACGAATTGATGAGCACTGTGCTGGAGAAAGAAGCATATATAATGCAGTTAATACAGCCTAAGTTAATTAATTGGGATGCTGAACGTATTGCATTAATAGATCTTATATTGCTACGAATGGGTGTTTCGGAATTGTTATACTTCCCTACTATACCTACCAAAGTAACTATTAACGAATATATTGAAGTAGGTAAACTATACAGCACGCTGCAAAGCGGACAATTTATCAATGGGGTTTTAGATAATATCCTAAAAGACCTGGAAAAAGAAAAAATGATACAAAAACAAGAACGCGTACGTAAATAGTACTTTTGCAACATAAATGAATATGAAAAGATATTTGCTTGTTTCAATTTGCTGCTTGTCATTGGCTTCCTGTATGAGTGAAGGTGAAAAACCGGCACTGGAAGGTAAAGGACATTTATCTACTGAACTTGTTAACAATCCAAGATCTGCAAGTGGCATAGACAAAGTAGCCTTAGATAGTATGGCTGTGATGGATTTTAAGGATACAACGCATGATTTTGGCAGTATGCAGGAAGGTGAAGTAGCTACTTATGATTTTGCATTTACCAATACCGGCAAATCGCCCCTGATCATTACCAATGCAATTGGTTCTTGTGGCTGTACTGTGCCCGACTATCCTCGCGAACCAATAGCACCCGGTAAAACTGATGTAGTAAAAGTTAAATTCAATTCTGCTGATAAACACGGCCCGCAAAATAAATCGGTTTCACTTTCTACCAATTCAAAAAGAGGTAATTATACCCTCTACATAAAAGCAGATGTAAAAGGTGAAGCTCATAAATTAAATTTGATAACACAATAATTCAATACTCATGTTTGTAAATCTTCTGACAGTAATGCTGCAAGCACAACAGCCAAGTGCAATGCCATCTTTATTAATAATGGTAGGTATGGTTGTAGTGATGTACTTTTTTATGATACGTCCACAAGCTAAACGTGCAAAAGATCAAAAGAAATTTGCCGAAACCATAGCCGCAGGCGAACGTATAGTCACAACAGCCGGCATTCATGCCGTTATTAACCGTATAAACGATGATGGCACATTGCAAATTGAAGTTAGCCGCGGCAACTTCATGGTTATAGAGCGGTCAGCCGTATCGATGGAAATGACCGCAGCATTCCGTAAAAAAACTGAAGGCGCTGCTACAGCGACTACTAGTACTGCAGTAAAATAATTATAGTGTAATGCTCAAGGTTGGTATTACAGGAGGCATAGGCTCCGGAAAAACTATAGTATGCCAGGTGTTTGAAACACTTGGCATACCTGTATTATATGCTGATGCAACTGCACGCTACCTGATGGAAAATGACCATCAATTAATAAAAAGCATACAAGAACTTTTTGGTGCACAGGTATATGTAAATGGTGCATTGAAAAGAGAAGAGATCGCTACCGCCGTTTTTAACAGGCCCGATCTGCTGCAACAACTGAATTCAATAGTACACCCAGCTGTTATTCATTATAGTAAAGAGTGGGTATTGCAACAAAAAAGCCCATATATAATAAAAGAAGCTGCCATCTTTTTTGAAAGTGGCACTAACAAAGAAATGGATATAATAGTGGGCGTATATGCACCTATGAAGCTACGCATACTACGTGCCACAGAGCGCGATAATGTAGCACAGGAAAAAGTGCTGAACCGCATAGCGCAGCAAATGGATGAAGATGAAAAAATGAAACTGTGCGACTATATAATTACCAATGATGATGTAACCGCAATACTTCCGCAAATACTAGCCTTGCACCAAAAACTATTATCAAGGGCGCGCAATTAAAGGCTGAATATCTTCTTCATATATGGCCTGTATAGTTTCAGGTTGTCTTCATCTTTCTCATACTGCAATATTTTACCAGCTGCGGTTTTCAACATTTCAAATTTCTGTTCATTAGCACTTTTCTCTGCATTGCTTCTGCTATCGGCTATCTTAGCTTTGTATTCATTGCCCGTTTCAAAAAACATAGCTGCCATAGAAGTACGATACGGTTTTATCTGCTCCGTGCTAAAAAGTGAAAGGAATACATTCAATACAACTTCGAAAGCGCGTTTATCAAATACATGCTGCAAATAAGTATTGGTGCTATTTGCAAAATTTATTTTATCTCTACCGTAAAAATAACCCGATTGTTTTACAAACCAGGTTGTATCAGCAGCATTCCCCCACTCCCCTATTATTTGCCATACTGCAGCTTGCTGCGCTGCCTTAGGTTGTTGTTGCAAAAGCTTTTTAGAAATTGCATATACAGTATCGGCCTTCAACTTATTTAGTGCCAGCAAAGCTGAGGCTGATAATGCGTAAGAACTATCATTTATTGCGTGCAGCATATCTTCTTTTGCAGAGCCAATCTTCCAGGTACCCAGCACATCGTAAGCCGCAGCTCTCACGTTCTTGTTCACATCATTTTGCGCCAGGAAAATGAGCTGACTGGTCCATTTATCCTGCCATTTTTTCAATGTTACTTTTTGTAATAGCTGAAGTGCAATTTCTCTTATATCATCATCTTTATCATTTAGTGCTTTATTGAAAATTGCCTGGCTAGCCTGCTCATCTAGTTGTTTGTACACGTTTAATAATGCGAATTTTCTATTCAAAACATTGTTGGGGCTATTTTCAAACTGAACCAACCATTGTGCCGGCAACTTATCTTCAGTTAATTCGCCCACCAGCCAATGTTTACTGTCCGGTATAATAACAGGTATGCCATTAGTACCATAAGGATATGTAAATACTTCTTTTTTCTTTTTTAATGTCCAGTCTATTGTTTCCACAATATTATCCTGCACCAATTCCGCTTTCAATGGCAGATAGTACACACTGTCTTGTTTTTGTGTTACAGTGACAGTAAGTTGTCTTGCAATATCATCGTATTGATATTTAATATCTAATACCGGATGTCCACCTTTGTAGTACCATTGGTTGAAAAACCAATTCCAATCCTGCCCTGTTACCTCTTCTACAGCCAACCGCCAGTTTGTAGCTTCAGCAGATTGTAGTGCATTGTGGGTAAGATATAGATTCATTGATTTGTAAAAGGCGCTATCCCCAATAAGTCCGTGTAGATAATGCAATACTTTACCACCTTTTTCGTAAGAAATACGATCGAATAATTGTTCCTTATCTATATAATAAAACCTTGTAAGTGGCGGGTCTTCCTTCTTTACAGATTGCAGATACTTTTCTAGTTCATCGTCAGCTAACATATCAGCCGAGGCGTCCCCGTACTTATACGTGCGCCAAAGCTGTTCACCGTAGTTTGCGAAAGATTCATTTACCGTAATATTCGACCAGGATTCGGCAGTAACATAATCGCCAAACCACTGATGAAATAATTCATGCGAGACAACATCCTCCCAGCCATTATCGTCTATTTCGCGTTTATTCTGGTTCATGAATTCGCCAAACAGGCTGGCACTGGTATTTTCCATAGCACCCGAAACATAGTCGCGCACCACAACCTGGTCATATTTATTCCATGGGTAAGGCACACCAGTTATACCCGAAAAAAACTCCATCATTTCGGGTGTATGCTTAAAGATGTAGCGCGCATAAGGTTCATAAGCAGGTTCAACATAATAGTTCACTTCCTTACCTCTCCAATTGTCTTCAACGACCGCAAAATTTCCTATGGCAAACATAACAGCATAAGCTTGTATAGGTTTATCCATGTTCCACACATCCGTACGCATAGCACCCTTATGTGTTTGCTCTATAAGCGCACCGTTGCTTAGTGTCTTAAAACTATCAGGTACCGTTAATTCAATTTGGGTTGTGAAACGTGTATTAGGTTTGTCGATTGTCGGCATCCAATTCGAATTGGATTCAGTTTCGCCTTGTGTCCATATTTGTGCAGGCTTATTGGGAATACTGTAATCTGTATTAATAAAATACAGACCCCTGTCATCGCTTATTGCGGCGCTTCCCCCGGTTTCATTATTGTATGGCATTGCAGTATAAACTATATAAAGCGTTACAACATCGCTCCGATGATATGTTTCTGTGAAACGGATTTTTAACTGATCATGCTCGTACATATAAGCAACATCTTTCTGTGTATTTCCCTGAATCATTATTACAGAATCAATATGCATACTTTTGGCATCGAGCACAAGTGAATCTGTTGCATAGAAATGCGGATGCAGTGTAATCCACTCCTTTGCTTTAGCAGTCTTATTCTTCCAGTCGAAAGACAGGGCAATCCTGGTATGTTCAATATCCCATTCGATGGGTGCTGAAGCGCGGTATATATCCTTATTATTATTGCTTGTAACTGCTATAGGCTCTAACTCAAGTGTGTTTTTCCTTATTCTTCTATTGGCACAGGAGGCAAACAATACAGTACACAAAAGCACTATAAGCCACCGATAATTAAAATATTTTGTTCTGGGCATTTTTTGAAAATAATACGTGCTAAAAGTACTATGAAACCTGCCATATAATATGCCTCGTAATGGGTGAATATTGATTTTAACAACATATTGAAGGCCAATGATGGTTTTTTATAGCGTATGCAGTATTTATATACTATTTTTGGCACCTTAACGTAGCTGATAGTACATGCTCCAGATAAAAGTTAATGAAAAAGACAGCTTCTCTGTAACACAGGAAGACGGCACATTACTGCTAAATAATAATGCAATAAGCTGGGATTCTCAGTTTCAACCTAATGGGCTTATAAGTGTTTTATACAACAATAAAAGCTATACAGCACAAATTGAGCAAATTGATACTAAGGCCAAAGAAATAACGCTGACTATAAATGGCCAGCGTTATAAAACAGCTATACAGGAACCTATAGACCTGCTACTTACAAGCATGGGGCTTGACCTTAAGGCAATGCAAAAAATAGAGCCTGTAAAGGCGCCTATGCCTGGAATGGTTTTAAAGGTACTGGTAGAGCCCGGCCAGCAAATAAATAAAGGCGATGGGCTGCTGATACTGGAAGCTATGAAAATGGAGAATGTTTTAAAAGCCCAGGGACCCGCTACTGTAAAAGCTATAAAAGTTGATGAGCGCACCGCTGTAGAAAAAGGCGCTATTTTAATTGAGTTGGAATAATTATGATCATATACCGCTTTAGAGTATTCTTTACTGCTATTTTATTTTTATTGCTCTCCGTTTCAGCCTATGCGGACCGCTTTTCTTATGTATATATACAAGGCGATAAGAATACCCCCTTTTACGTAAAGTTTGAAGGTGAAATGCTACCCCGCTTTGGTAAAAATTATTATATCATTTCAGAACTTGCACCGGGACCTATTTCGATAGAAATATTATTTCAGCAAAACGTATACCCTCCGCAAAAATTCATGATAAATGTACCCGAAAGTAGTTTCAGGTGTTTTTTACTTATGAAAAAAGAGGCTGGTTACGTGCTTTACGATATTCACAGGCAATTTTATTTACCTGCTGATAATAAACTTGAAGATGATCACATTGACCTTCCTGTGGTAACGGCATATAATAATGATGTTTATACACCCGTGGTTCCAACGCCAATTGCAAAAGAAACTATAGGCAATACCGAAATTGTGGAGCCACCAGCACCTAAACGGCCTAAAACGAATACAGTTATTGTAAAAAAGAAGATAACTGAAGCCAAGCCGGTATCTAAGATAAAAGTTAACGAATCATCGCCAGCGTTTATTGGTGGTATGGAGTTGAGTAATAATAAGACTCAAACAGGTACTGGCATGCTACCTGCAGGTGGCCAGACAGTACAAAAAAGTAAGATAGCAGTAATAAACAGCGATTGCCCAACCGCAATGAGCAATAACCAATTTGAAGCATTGCTGAAAAGAGTAAATAGTAAAACTTATACCGAACGCCTGAAGATTATATTCGATAAAATGGATAATTGCTTTACGTCGAACCAAATAAGGATACTTACTAAAACCTTGTCGGGCGATGATATGCGTTTTACATTACTGAAAAAAGCCTATCCACGAGTTACCGATCAGTCAACTTTTGTAACGCTTGAAAACCTTCTTTCAAGTGAAGAATGGAAAGGGTATTTCCGTGACATGGTTCATTAATAATAATTAGACCTATGAAGAAAATAGTATTGTTACTTACTGCAACAGTTGCACTTTACTCTTGTAAGCAAAAGCCTGAAGATATTATAACACGCAAATGGCATGCAGTAGATCTAAGTAGCCCGCAAATGGAGCAAATGATAGCTGAGCAACAGCAATTCCTGGATACTTTTGGCAAAAATTCAGATGCAGCAGCTAACAAATTGGCATACGGAGTAGCAGATGTAGATAGCATGCGCCGTTCGTTACAGCTGCAACTAAATGATTTTAAAGCCATGCAAGACCATGCTGTGAAGAATACATGGTTCGATATTCGAAAAAATGGTATTGCAGTAATGAATTTTAGCGGCCAGGTAGATAGTACCAACTGGTACTTTGACGATGAAAAAAACCTGGTACTGGATGAAATGAAGCTAAAAGGCACTGGTACAAAATTAATAATGGAAGTAGTTTCTTTGGCAGATACCTCTATGAAACTGCGATTTACAGAAGATGGTGTTACTAGTATGGTAACTTTTCATCCTGAAAAATAAATATGCAAATAGTATCTTTACGGGCATTTTAACACTAAAAAAGTAAATTATTTATAATATATGCGTACGATACCTTTCCGTCAGGCCCTTCGTGAAGCTATGGAGGAAGAAATGCGTTTGGATGACAAAGTTTTCCTGATGGGCGAAGAAGTTGCACAATACAATGGCGCTTATAAAGTGAGCCAGGGTATGCTGGAAGAATTTGGGCCACGCCGTATAATTGATACACCCATTGCCGAACTTGGTTTTGCTGCAATAGGTGTGGGTGCAGCATCGAACGGCACAAGGCCAATTGTTGAGTTTATGACATGGAATTTTGCAGTATTGGCACTTGATCAGATACTAAACCACGCTGCAAAAATGTTATCAATGAGTGGTGGCCAGTTTGGTTGCCCAATTGTTTTCCGGGGCCCTAACGGTTCTGCGGGTCAATTAGGTGCGCAACACTCGCAAGCATTTGAAAGCTGGTATGCTAATATTCCCGGCATCAAGGTAATTTCTGTATCTAACCCTTACGATGCCAAAGGCCTTTTAAAATCGGCAATACGCGATGAAAATCCGGTCGTTTTCATGGAAAGTGAAGTGATGTATGGCGACGTAGGCGAAGTGCCCGAAGAGGAATACCTGATACCTATAGGTAAGGCTGATATAAAACGCAAAGGGAAAGATGTAACTATTGTTTCCTTCAACAAAATGATGAAAGTAGCAATGGGCGCTGCTGATGAACTGGCCAAAGAAGGTATTGAAGCAGAAGTGATTGACTTGCGTACCATTCGCCCGCTTGACTGGCAAACTATTGCAGAATCAGTAAAGAAAACTAACAGGTTAGTAATTGTTGAAGAACAGTGGCCATTTGGCAGTGTATCTTCTGAGATAAGTTACCGTATTCAAAAAGAAGTGTTCGACTATTTGGATGCTCCTATTCGTCGTATTACGTCGGCAGATACCAATATGCACTACGCACCAAACCTTGTTGCCGCACACCTGCCAAGTGTAGCAAAAACAGTAAACCTGGTAAAAGAAGTAATGTACATGGTTAAATAACCATACTAAAATAGCTTGTAAGCCCTTTGCAAACGCAAAGGGTTTTATTTTTACTCAACTTGCAAAATGGATCCTATTCAGCTAAGTACAAAAGTGATAATTATTGGTGCCGGACCAGCAGGTGCAGGTACCTCAATATATCTTACTAAAGCGGGTATTGATCATATCATTATTGAAAAAGAGACATTTCCCCGCGATAAAGTTTGTGGCGATGCATGTAGTGGTAAAACGGCTTTTGTACTGCGCAAAGCTAACCCCGCATGGTTGCAAGAGATATTTTCGAATGGGCAAGAGTTTATGCCCAACCATGGTATTGTATTTGTTGCCCCCAATGGTAAAGCTTTAGAAATACCTTATGGCCCGAATAAACAACCTGGCGAACTGGCACCCGGTTTTACTACACCGCGCCTTACTTTCGACAATTTTTTATTTAATAAACTACCATCTGCCCACAACCATATTTACCAAAACGCTTCAGTAAAAAGCATAGATAGAAATGAAGATGGTGTAAAAGTAACATTTATAAAAGATGGGGAAACCTATGAAGTAAATGCACCGCTAATAGTTGGGGCCGATGGAGATAAAGGTATTGTACGTAAAACTTTTGTCAACGATAATAGTTCACCAAAAGCATACGCGGTAGGCCTAAGGGCATACTATACCGGTATAACAGGTTTAGATAAAAACAATTTTATTGAACTTCATTTTTTACCCGAAATACTACCCGGATATCTCTGGATATTCCCATTACCAAATGGGCAGGCAAACGTAGGTGTTGGTATCTTATCATCGCGCATACGCGAAAAGAAAATAAACCTACGGGAGAAAATGCTGAATGCGATAAAGACCAATGCAAATATCAGGGATCGTTTTGCGAATGCAGAGCTGATAGATAAGATACAAGGCTGGGGATTACCTATGGGCATGGAACAAGCACCCATATCGGGCGATAGCTTTCTACTTACCGGTGACGCAGCCAGCCTTATTGACCCCTTTAGTGGCGAAGGTATAGGCAATGCACTGTATAGTGGCATGACAGCTGCTTATGCAATAGAAAAAGCACTGAATGAAAAACAATATAGCAGGGCTTTTTTGAAAGAAGTTTATGATGATGTACTTTATAAGCGCATTGGCGACGAGCTGAAAATCAGCGCATCATTACAACGCTTATGCCGCTACCCATGGCTATTTAACTTTGTAGTGAACAAAGCGAAGAAAAGCCCATCGCTCAGTAAAACAATAAGCTGCATGTTTACAGATATGGACTTAAGGGAGCAGCTTCGTAAGCCTTCGTTCTATGCAAAAATCCTATTCAACCGATAAGGTTATTGATATACTATCTTGTAATTGTATTTCCTGCCATCAATATGTATGCGCATGAAGTACATACCCGTAGCAAATTTCGTAGTTTGTATAACTGAGCGGTTGTGATTGCCAGCACTATTTATTTGCGTGCGATACACTTCTTTGCCCATTATATCCGTCATTACCATATCGAGTTTCGACTTGGCATTACCCGTCCACTCAATCGCGATCTTACCATCACTATTGGGGTTAGGACTCACGCTTAATAGTTGCTTTTCAGGATAAAGCCTGTTATCTATTATTTCAACATCATCTATGCCTATACCTTCAAAACTTCCGGCTATATCAGAAAAGAAGCTGAAACGCAATTTGATTATCGATTTAATTGCCGGCAACGTATAAGATGCCTGGTGCCAACTGGTATTACCTTGTTGGGCCCAAATATTATAAAGGGTGTCATTGTACCAGTTTATCCCTTTATGCGCTTCACCAAGATGCTGCCAATTTACTCCGTCAGTGCTATATTCCACGTAAGCACCGTCGCACAATACAACGCCGCAATTCTCTATATCTATTGCAGTTTGAAAATTAAGTACAGGATTTACCGTATTGGTAAGATCGAAACAAGGAGAATATAAATACGATATCTCATCATCATTGTAATTTCCATCAAGATTAGTTTTCCAGGCTTTATTACCATTAGCTGCTTTATCTATTTTAGGCGATGAGGGCGTGCCCCACTCCCAGCTATCATTCACCCCCTCAGTAAACCAGTTGCCATCGCTTTCTTCAAAACCTTCCTTATATGGGAAATTTGCTATCAAATTCTGGTTGTAAAAAGTATAATTTAAAATTGAATCGTTCTTAGGGTAAGTGTCCCCATCGTTAGAAAGCCATACATCCAATATATGTTTACCTGGTTTCGACATATCGGGACTTTGATTGAAGATGTATTGTATTTTTTGCTTGCCTTTTATACTGGTTATATTTTCAGTAATAATGTTTCCGTTATCTATTCTATAAGAAATTG
>CBFGNI010000061.1:0-13710 GCA_965650105.1 uncultured bacterium
CAACAAATGTTGTTGACTAAAACCATCAACTATAATACCTACGAAAAGATAAGATCAAAATATCAGGAAGCAGGGAAGCGATTAATATTTCTTGATTATGACGGTACGCTGGTATCATTCAAAAACCAGGTAAATGCGGCAATGCCCGATGAAGAATTGTTACAATTAATTAAATCGCTTACAGACGACCCCAAAAATAAAATTGTGTTAACCAGCGGGCGTGATCATGAAACTTTACAAGCATGGTTAGGTTCTTTGGGGTTGGATATAATTGCGGAGCATGGCGCCTGGTATAGAGATAATGGCAGCGACTGGCATAACAGAAGAGATTTAAATAATGATTGGAGAGAACATGCTTATAACATGATGGAAAAGTATGTAAACCGAACGCCCGGCGCGTTTATTGAGGAGAAAAGCTATTCATTGGTATGGCACTACCGCCGTGTAGAAGAAGGTTTAGGAAACTTAAGAACAAGTGAGCTGCTGCAAGACCTGAAATATATAACTGCCGACCATGGCCTGCAAATGCTGAATGGCGATAAAGTACTTGAAGTGAAGAGTATTTCGGTAAATAAGGGTAAAGCAGCCCTTCGCTGGCTGGCGAAAGATAAGTTTGATTTTATTATGGCGATAGGAGATGACTATACCGATGAGGATACATTTAAGGCAATGCCCGAAAATGCATTTACAATAAAAGTTGGCAATTCAATATCAGAAGCCAATTATTTTGTCAGCTCACCTGTTGAAGTAAGAGAGTTGCTTGCCGGCTTATTGAAAAATTAAATTACATAAATGCTGGCCTGTCAAGCTTTTTGGCAATTCGGTACGCGGCATTCATTAAGCCTACATGACTATAAGCCTGTGGGAAGTTGCCCCATTGGCTACCATCGCTTGCGTCAACGTCTTCGCTTAAAAGGCCCAGATGGTTTGTATACTCCATTAGTTTGTTGAAGTTGTCTATAGCTTCATCCAGCCTGCCTACGCAAGCTAGTGCCTCAACATACCAAAACGCAGTAATAAGGAAAGTAGTTTTAGGCTTACCAAAATCATCGGCATGCAGATACCTGTAGAACAAACCATTGGTTGTTTTCAACTCTGCTTCAACGGCAGCAAGATGATCTTTTGCCTTTTGTGAGTTGGGGTCTAAATAGTTCATCATAATTAGTTGTAGTGTACTGGCGTCAAGACTTTTTACACCTATAGCCTGTGTATATACTTTCCGCTCAGGGTCGTAGCAGGCTTCTATTTTCTCTACAGCTTTATCGCGCAGTTTCTTTGCTGCCTTCAATAGTTTTTCATCGCCAATATGCCGCGCCATTTTTATGGCTGCCATGCAGCCCGCCCATTGAAATAAATTTGTGTAGCAATGTTGTTGCACTGTGTTGCGAAATTCCCAAATACCCGCGTCGGGTTCGTCTATGGTTTTTTCAATCTTATTCAGGATGTTCTCAATCCACTTAGATGAGTCATGGCGTTCTTCGAAAATGAAACGGCGATCTGTATAAAGAGGGAGTAATGATAAAAGTACCTGGCCGTAAGAATCGTTTTGTATATGTTCTACTGCCTGGTTACCAATTCTAACCGGGCTGTTACCCAGATAACCCTCAAGGTCAACAATTGTCTCTTCAAAATCGGCCGTGCCTGTTATTTTATAAAGCGGATTGTAGCGACCTGTTTCGCTAACATCAAGATTGGCTATGTAATGAAAATATTGCTCCGCCTCTTCAAAATGCCCAATGTTATTAAAAGCGTTCAAAATGTAATAAGCATCTCTTAGCCAGCAAAAACGATAATCCCAGTTACGGCCACTGCCGGGCGACTCGGGCAGGCTGGTTGTACTAGCTGCTACGATAGCGCCAGTGTCTTCGTACTGATGAATTTTAAGCGCAAGCGATGACCGAATGACTTGTTGCTGATACATATTACCAATGCCGGTGTTTTTAACCCATTGGCGCCAATACGATATAGTACGGATAAGAAATTCTTCAGATGTAGTGATAAGCGGTGCTTCAAGCGGGGCACCATACGTTAACACTAAATATTTTGTCTCATTTAAAACAAAATATTTTTCATTTAGAATATAGTTGACAGATACATTGGCTGTAAGGCGTAATGGTTTCTCTATTCCTGTGAACTCAATATGATTGCTGCCTTGCATGGCTTGCAAGTGTTTCTCTCCGTAATTGCCTACAGGTTTGCAAGTGATCTTTATTTTAGGATAACCAACGATAGGCTCTATCTTCCGAATAATCATCAGCGGCCTGAAGTAGCGGTCGTATAATTTATAACGAGGGGCAAAGTCAGTAACGCGGTATTTACCATCATGACATTCTATTTCAGTAGTCAGCACATTGGTGTTTTCAATGTAGCGCTGTGAAGACTGGAATTCGCCCTGTGGCAGAATTGAGAATTCACCACCTTTATTTTTATCCAGAAGGCTGCCAAAAATAAAGCTGCTATCGAACCGCGGCCAACAAAGCCAGGATATGTTTGTGTTTTTTTGTACGTGTGCTAGATAACTGCAGTTGCCTATTATGCCTGAATCGTAAATGTGTTGCGCCATTACTTTAAGATAGTATAAGTAACAGCGTTAAAAAAATTATGCTCAGATTTTCACAAATCCTTATACTTCAATATACCAATAGCTTATGTAATGAAGATAATTGTTGATTAGTAATACTTTAGCCGGCTTCATTTTTAAAAGTGGTTGTATATGTTGCTTGTGATAATTGTTCCCGGCATCTGATAGGAGGCCAATAGCAAAAGCACCGGCGGTAGCATATTCACCACAAAACGCTTTGAAATTTATTACCGGTGTATTGACAAACTGCTTACTGATTGCGGAGTAAAAATTACACGTTCTGTCATCGTTGTACTGACCGGATAGAATGATGTCTGGGCTACCAATATTATTGACGCTTATAAAATCTTGTAGTTTTTGTTGCGCAATTCCGGCATCGGTAGTTGTGAACGTATATATGTCTTTAATGCAAATGGCATTTTCTGACAATGGCTCGTTGGTAGCTAATAAAAATACTGCACCTTCACCTGGCTTTATATTTTCATTATAAACATCAGCCTCTGTCATTATTGCAATACTGTTGTTGGTCAATTCATCTATGCCACCTACTAATACTTTTTCTGAAGGATGCTCCTGCAGATGCAGATAGGTATTGAGCATGGCGTGTTCGAAAGAATGCCCCCGTTGTACATAAGTCAGGTTGTGCCCATTGCAAGCTGTAACCAATGCTATCTGGCCAGCTACGGTGTTGTGGGTGGACTGAATGAAAGAAGTAGGCGTGAGCATTTGCTCGTTTTGTTCAATCATTTTACCTAAAAATACTTCAGTGTCTTGCAGGCAACCCATTGCCGTGCCAACGCTAATAGCATCTGCCCGCAGCCCACCGGCATTTTTTAAACAAAACTTTGCCGCACCAATACCCATACGCACAGCTTTACTCATGCGCCTTAGTTGCATTGGTGGTATATCTGTGGTATAGTCCGGTTCTTTTGCCAGGAACGCATTTTGTTCAGGCTCATTGTTAGTTATGCCTGTACCACTATTGCCGGCACCACTAATTATGCCCGTACTGTTCAGGTATAGTTTCATGGTTAGCTTTTTGAAAATATAAGCGATGAACAATTTCCGCCAAAACCAAAAGAGTTGGAAAGTACATGCTGTATATTCTTATTCTTTTGCAGTTGGGTGGTTGGTGACCAGTTTAGTTCTTCCATAGGTTGCTGCAGGCGTAAATTAGGATATACGATACCTTCTTTTATGCTCAGTGCAGCGTATACCGCTTCAACGCCACCAGATGCGCCCAATGTATGCCCCGTATAAGCTTTAGTAGAAGATGCAGGTGGAATGTTATTGCCAAAAATGTTCTCTATTGCTTTACCTTCAGAGCTGTCATTATTAGCCGTACCTGTACCGTGCAGGTTTATATAATCGATATCGGCAGGTTGCAGTTTTGCTTTTTGTAACGCGTTTTTAATTGCTAATGCATTTCCCTTTCCTTCGGGCGATGAGGCTGTTTGGTGATAGGCATCATTAGCATTAGCATAGCCACTAACAGTACATATTGCAGTGGCATTGCATTGCTGCATAGCCATCTCACTCATCAATACAACATACCCTGCACCTTCACCTAAATTCAAACCTCTGCGATTATTGTCAAAAGGTTGGCAAGGCTGCTTGTCCAGTATCATTAAAGTATTAAAGCCATTCAAGGTAAACTTCGACAAACTATCCGCACCGCCAGCAATAGCAATATCAAGCATGCCATTGCGTATCATTTGTGTGGCCATCATAATACTATTGGCCGATGAAGAACATGCGGTACTGATAGTAGTAACAAAATGACTGAAGCCAAAATGCTGCGCTACCAGTTCGGTTATGGCACCACATTCATGATTTTTAAATTGTTCGAGAGCGATAGTGCCGGATTTAAGATCAGCATAGGCTTGCTCGCTTAGATCCATACCGCCTACTGTATTAGCGGATAAGAAACCTATGCGTAAACCGTTTGCTATTCGTGCAAACGGTTGCCAGGCTTCCTGTACTGCGATAGCACTTAACAGTGCAGTACGGGGCCACTTTGTTTGTACCTCTATTAAAGAGGCCAGTGCGTCGTTCGGTAGTTTTACTTCACCTACGGGGAAATCGTTTTGCCAATGTGTATCCAGAAATTCTGCTTTACTAATGCCTGTTTTTTCATTCAGTAAAGAGTTGAGGTTGGCTATTGTATCATTGCCTATTGCTGTAATGATACCTGTATTTACTACGTAGGCAGTTTCGCTCATCGTATGTTCTTGTTGCATACAGATGCGAAGATAGCATCTGAAACAGGAGCATTATTAGGTTTCTTGTTTAAAGAGATATTGCCTTCTTTTCTAACAGTATTTTGTTCAGGTATTTCGCCGACTGGGCCTGTGCAGGGTACTGCAGTTATGATTGTTACTTCATGGTTAGCTATCCCATCCAGCCTTTGATGTATTGGGTGTAGATACCAGGGTTTTATTAAACGTAACTTATTCATTGATATTAAAAGTAGAGAAACCCATTATTATAAGCGATAATGTGTTTTCCACATTTCCACACATCACTATTTCCGGGCTGTTATCCAATATAATAGAACGTCTTGCCTGCCATCTTTTACATTTACCCATCCGGCAATGCAAGCCTCCATTCCTCTGTTATATAACAAATCTGATGCCCAAAAGTTTAATTCCTGTTGGTTAAATGTGTCATTTAAAAGACATAATTGCTCGCCTTTGTACCCATGCCGAATACAAATTTCGCCTAACATGATATTGGGTAGCGTATATACAAATAACGCGGGACTTGGGATATCTGCAATGCTATCCTGGTATTTTTTATCTACATCAATACAACCTTCCGATGTCATTAATATTACCCCAATCCTGGTTTTATCCAAGCCTTCATCCAGTGAAGCAATTCCATTCTTTAAAAGGCACTCCGCACCAAGCCAGGCCCACTTGCTAAGTATATCCATCTTAAAAAATTTAGGATAGCTATAGCCTAACAAACGGTACACGTCTTCGGCAGTGGTAATATTTTCAGATATCAGTGGTTTGTTATCGCGTACAATTTTATCATCAGTAATATGTATGCTATGTGCGATAACGATTTCCTGCATCACGCTGTATATATTTAAGCTTCAGATTTTTGTGCCTGAAGATACCTGCTTAATGTGCGGATGTTTTTCTCGTGGTTTTTCACAAATGGGTTGGTCTCATCCCAAACATAACCCGCCAATACTGAGCATATTTGCGACATGATCTCCTGGTTGCGGTTTTCGGCAAAGAATACATCAAATAGGGTACCGTTGTACCAGCTGTTTACATACGTGCGGAATACATCTACACCTGTCTGCATGTAATCGGTATATTCTTTTTGCCAATCAACAGGTTCACCATTCAGGTGTTTGATAACCAGGCTTGCTGCTTTTTGTGCAGAAACAGAAGCTAACGTAACGCCCGAAGAAAAAATCGGATCGAGGAACTCGGTAACATTGCCTGTAAGCACAAAACCATTTCCAAAAAATGTGTCGGTAGTTGCACTCCAGCCTTGTAAAACACGTGGTTCTTCCCATACCAGTTCAAAATCGCGGAAGCGCTGTTTCAAATCCGGCTCAGCATACAATGCACTTTTAAACTGTGTAGTAAGGTCGCCTTTATATTGGTCAAAGAAGCTCGGGTCGCCTACATAACCAACAGATGTAGTGCCATTGGAGAAAGGTATTACCCAAACCCATGTTTCGGGGGTATGTACATATACGATAATACGATCCGGCTCAAATGTTTCACCGCGATGAGGATCTTGTATATGTGAGAAGAGCGCTTTGCGTGTATATTGCGTGGAAGGTTTGTTCAGCCCGAATAGTGTAGGTATTACCCTGCCGTATCCGCTACCATCTACTATGAACTTTGCTTCAATAGTTTCGGTAGTCCCATCGCTCATTTTTACCGTGGTGGTTGAAGATCCGTCTTCACGAAACTTAATATCAATTACCTCCGTTTCGTAAGAAATAGAAACCCCTCTTTCTTCGCATGCATCAGCAAGTGTTTTATCAAAATCAGCTCTTTGAACCTGGTATGCATAATCCCAGCCCGGCGTGTATTGTTGTGAAAATCTGAAGTCGCACAGCTTATCGCCCCAGATAAATTTAGCTCCGGTTTTTTGTTGAAATCCTTTTGCTTCAACTGCACTCAACAGATCAGCTTCCTGTAAGGCTTCCATACAACGTGGCAATAAACTTTCACCAATAACAAACCTTGGGAATTTTACCTTTTCAACGATTTGTACTGAAAGTCCCGCTTTATGAAGGATAGCAGACGTAATACTTCCCGAAGGGCCCGCCCCGATAACAAGTACATCCACCTCTTTTTTTATGCTCATAAATATATTGTTAGCGTAAGTTTTATTTTTTTACCAGTTCTAAAATAGTATGGCCGAGCCCTACATCATCTGTTTGATTTACTATGGTAAAACCTGCTTTTTCAATTAGTTTAGAAAACAGCTCAAGTGAATACATCTGGCTGTTGCCGTTGGCCATAGTTGTGAAGTATAAAGAAGTCATTTGCAAGCTGAAGGCCGATGCTTCGAAGCGTTGCCTGTCCCAAAATGTTTCATTGGTAAATACGCGGCCACCGTCATTCAAAGCGTCATAACATTTCCTGAGTATCGACACAATTTCATCTTCAGCAAAACAATCCAGAAACTGGCTCATCCATATCACATCGTATCCTTCCGGCAGCTTTGCATTGGCATCAAGCACATTGCGTTCGTGGTAAGATACGCGATCGGTATAACCTGCCTCTTCAATGTTCTTTTTGGCTACATTAAGCTGCACGCCCAGGTCAACAAGGCCAACATGTACTTGCTTATCATATTCAAGACAAGCCAAAGTGAATTTGCCTGTATTAGCGCCAATATCCATTATTTTTTTAGGGTTATGTGCAAATACCAGTGGAAGTGCCTGCGGAAAAGCATTGTCGGAATAATAATGGTCGAAATTGAACCAGCTGGTATTGGCCGGTTCAGGTAGTATGGATAACCCCTGGTATATCGTTTCCCAATCGCCTAAATGTCTTAGGCCGCGGGGTTTCCCCTCAAGCAAAGAAGCTTTCAGATCTTGTGCACCATCATAGCATACATCCCTCATGAAGTCTGTATTTATTTTGGTCATTTGGTCGTTCAGGAAAAAGTGCCCTGTTTTGGCTAAGAAAAATTTGCCTTCTTTAGTATAGACTAAGCCGATACCTAAGCCTGCTTCTAATAAAACACGTACGGCATATGTTGACATGTTTACCTTGCTCACGATATCATCAACGGTCAGCCCTTCATTTCTGGCGCTTTCAATTTCTTTAAGAATATTGCTATCTCTTAAAATAACTGATGCCTGGAATATGTATGGTGCAAATGCTATGAATTGAGCCTGTGAAATTGCTTCAAGCGCACGTTTTTTGTCAGTATCAAAAGCAGCTCTTTTGATTTCAGTAGTTTCTGTCATAATAATCAGGGGACAATAAATTCAAAAATAAGAAATTTCAAGAGGGTGTAGCTATTCTACACCCTTATTTATATAGTCGAGAATGACATCAATCTCCCCATCGCTAAGGTGTGGCATTGGGGTCATCATTGTTTCATTCCATTCAGCATATACTTTTACTGCTCTTGGGTCGCCTTTTTTTATTACTTCCTGCGAGTTGTGAATGAAAGCCCTTACGCGGGCGGTATCATTATCCCAACGCGCCAGTACGCCTTCCAGTTTGGGGCCTATTTTATCTTTTTTTATGTTGTGGCATTGCACACAATTATTGATAAATAATTTCTGTCCGGGCGTTATTTCAGGTTCTATATCTGTACTGGTTGTATTGGTTTGCGTTGCCTCTTGCGTGCCACAGCTATATATAGCTACCGTCAGCAAAATTGCTAATATGCTAAAACTTGCTTTAGCTTTTGTACTAAACATTATAGGGGTATTATTTACTTAACGAATTTACTCCACGGAAAATACGGTTCCACCTGATGCCATTTTCACCATAGCTCAACCATACAAACCATGCTTTGCCTACTATATGATCTTCCGGTACAAAGCCCCAGAAGCGGGAATCTGCAGAATTATGCCTGTTATCCCCCATCATCCAGTAGTAATCCATTTTAAACGTATAAGTATTGGCAGGCTTACCATTGATAATAAACTGGCCATTGTTTTCCTGCAACGTATTGCCCTCGTAATTGGCGATGATTCGGCGGTATAGCGCAATATTCTGATTAGTAAGTGCAACCGACGCGCCTTTTTTAGGTAATGTAACAGGACCGTAATTATCCCGGTTCCATTTGTAGTTAACCGTATCGAAGGGGAAACACCAATTTTCGGGGTTAGGTGTTACGATACCGGCTTTATCGAAGTATGGCTCTATGCTTATAACCTGGGGTTGTTGTTTTAGTACTGCAATTTTATCATTAGCAAGTGTGTACGCATAAATACCATTACCCACTACCTGTGGCTGCATAATGCCATTTTCGTCTAAGAAGTCGAAGGGAATAGGTTGTCCATTGGTTTTTACTATGTAAGTACTTTGTACGTGAGAAAATTTTTGTCCCGGTTTGTCATTTACAAAAACAACACCATTGCGTATCTCGATTTTATCGCCCGGTATGCCAATACAACGTTTAATGAAATTTTCTTTCTTATCAACCGGGCGCGATAAAATTGTAAACTGATTGTTGATTGCTTCTCTGCCAAAAGCACGTACAAGGCTATGGTAATCTTTTTCCTGTTGTACTTCTAAAGCTACTGTATCGCCCGCGGGGAAGTTGAAGACCACCACATCATTACGCTCTACCTTACCAAAGCCGGGTAGGCGGTGATAATCCCAATGAACTGCTTCGGTATAAGATTTATCGCCGGTTATGGGCATAGTATTATGCACCAGAGGTACGGCCAGTGGCGTCATAGGAATTCTGGGGCCATAAGCCATTTTGCTGACGAACAGGTAATCGTTCACAAGCATACTGCCTTCCATCGATTCACTGGGTATTGTATATGCTTCCACAAAAAAAGTACGGATAATTGTTGCGGCTATAATGGCAAACAGAGCGGCGTCAACCCATTCTCTTAATACTGATTTCTTCTTTTTTTCTTTTTTAGGGTCTTTCTTCCAAAACGCTAATTGCATGTAATTAGTAGTATATGAGCCTCAAAAGTAACAACTTCCTTTTCATTTAAAGACATATAGCCACACCCTTTACGAATTTTAACAATGTTTATCTAACTACGGTAGTTTATTGATTTCTGATTACTTTGCCGAAAATTTAAAAGACATGACTCGTTCGGTAACTATATTAGGTGCAGGATTAGTAGGATCGTTACTCGCAATTATTTTAAGGAAAAAAGGGTATGGAGTAACAGTGTATGAAAGAAGGTCCGATATGCGCATTGCTACACTTGCAGCAGGCAGATCGATAAACCTGGCGATGAGCACCAGGGGCTGGCATGCGCTGGAACTGGCAGGATTGAAGGAGGAGATGGAAGAAATTGCTATACCTATGTATGGAAGGTACCTGCATCAGGCAGATGGTAGTTCGGCCTTTCAACCTTATGGTAAAAATAACGAAGCGATATATTCGGTAAGCAGGGGGGAATTGAATAAGAAACTGATGACGCTTGCTGAAAAGGAAGGAGTGAACATATATTTCGACCATCGCTGTACACGTGTGGATGTAGCAGATAATACACTGCATTTTGCTTTGGCTGACGGCACTGAAAAAACTACCCAGGCAGATCTTTTGTTTGGTGCTGATGGTGCATTTTCGGCTTTACGCAATAGCTACTTACATATGGATAGGGTAAATGCAGCACATAACTACCTGGAGCATGGCTATAAAGAACTGAGCATACCCCCCAATGCAAGTGGGGAAATACAGATGGAGCAACATGCGCTGCACATATGGCCGAGGAAGAATTTTATGATGATAGCCTTGCCTAATACTGATGGAACATTTACCTGTACACTTTTTCTGCCATTTGAAGGCACACCATCTTTCGATAAGCTAAAGACAGAAGAAGAGATATTATCTTTTTTTAAAGAACAATTTCCGGATGCTGTACCTATGATGCCTACGCTACTGGAAGATTTTATGAACAACCCTACCTCATCGCTAATTACCACACACATTTCGCCGTGGCATTATAAAGATAAAAGCGCACTGATAGGTGATGCAGCACATGCAATAGTGCCTTTTTATGGGCAAGGTATGAACGCGGGCTTTGAAGACTGCTCGGTACTGGCATCGTTAATAGATAAGTATAATGAAGACTGGGCGACCATATTGAATGTGTTTGACGATAAGAGAAAGCCGAATGGTGACGCTGTTGCCCGGCTTGCATTGCTTAACTTCGTAGAAATGCGCGATAAGGTTGCCGACCCTGTGTTTTTGGAAAGGAAGAAAATAGAAAAGGAACTGGGCAAAAAATTTCCTGAACAGTTTACATCTATATACGAGATGGTGACATTCAGCCATACCCCATATAGCACAACGATGAGCTGTATTGAGGCGCAGGATGATTTGCTGCATAAGATTATGAACGAAGGCGATTTCTTTGAGAATATTTCGAAAAGCGATTTCAATAATAAATTGACAGATTGGGTAAACGAATATCACCAGACGGTACAAAAGTTTGACTTTAATAAATGAGGCGACAGGATAAGCGATGGACTATAAAACCTGCTGATGATAAGTACATTCAGGAGTTGTCGGAATGTTTACGGATACACCCTGCACTTTGCAGGGTGCTGGCGGTACGCGGTATCAGCAGTTTTGACAGCGCTAAAGATTTTTTCCGTCCGCAATTAAACCAGCTGCATGATCCTTTCCTGATGAAAGACATGCAAAAAGCAGTAGATAGAATAACGGATGCAATAGAATGGCATGAGCGTATTCTTATTTATGGCGATTATGATGTAGATGGTACCACAGCTGTAGCAGTTGTATATTCCTTCCTTAAAAAGAAATATAAAGGCGACCTGGCATACTATATACCGCACCGTTACCGTGAAGGCTATGGGGTATCAAAAGCAGGTATCGACTTTGCCCATCAAAATGGATATACCTTACTCATTACACTGGATTGCGGTATAAAATCGGCCGAATTAATTGCCTATGCGCAATCTCTGGGTATTGATGTAATTGTATGCGATCACCACACGCCCGATAAGAATTTGCCTAATGCACTTGCTATTCTTAACCCTAAGCAAGAAGATTGTAAATACCCTTATAAAGAACTAAGCGGATGTGGTATAGGCTTTAAGCTGATAAGTGCTTTGGCTAAAAAATGGGGCTGGGATAATGTAACTTATTTTGAATACCTGGACCTGGTAGCCACGAGTATAGCAGCCGATATAGTGCCTATAGACGGTGAAAATAGAATATTGGCTTACTATGGTGTGCAAAAAGTTAATGAAGCCCCTTCTTTAAGTATAAAGACACTAAAAGAACTTGCTAATGTTGACAGGAATTTATCAGTATCAGACCTTGTATTTGTAATAGGGCCCAGGGTAAATGCAGCCGGACGAATGGATGATGCCCGCAAAGCAGTGGATCTATTTATTGAAGATGATACGGATAAAATAAAAATTATTGCAGAGTCGCTGCAGTCTGATAATTATGAACGTAAAGAGGTAGATAAAAACACAACTGACGAAGCACTGGCTCTAATACAAGACAGCATTGAACTGGAAGAACGTAAATCGACAGTTTTATACAAGCCGCACTGGCACAAAGGAGTGGTAGGGATAGTTGCATCAAGGCTGATAGACCACTATTACCGGCCAACAATTATTTTGACATTATCGAACGATAAAGTAACAGGCTCTGCACGGTCTGTTAGCGGCTTTAATATTTATGAAGCGATACATGAATGCAGGGAGCTGCTAGACAACTATGGGGGGCACTTTTATGCAGCCGGCATGACTATGAGCCCCGGCAATGTGCATGCATTTGTAAATAAATTTGAAGAGGTTGTATCCCAAACAATTCCTCCCAACCTGCTAATACCGGAAATAGAGATAGATGCAGAGATAAATATTGAAGATATAAAACCTGCGTTTTACAATATTATTAACCAGTTTGAACCATTTGGCCCTACCAATTTAAAACCGGTATTCATTAGTAAAAATGTATATGATTTTCAGGGTAATTCAAGAATTGTAAAAGAGCAACACCTGAAGTTTGTAGTGCATCAAAATAACAGGTTTGTAATAGACGGTATTGGGTTTGGCCTGGCAGATAAACTGGAATTAGTGCAAAACGGCCCCTTTGACATTGTGTATACCATTGAAGAAAATGAATTTAACGGGGTAGTAAAATTGCAAATAAAGGTGTTAGACCTAAGGCCGTCTAATTAACCAAAGCTAAAAGGGGCAGCAGCGGTTTGCAGGAATTCGTTCCATACTTCCGCCACTACGTCTCCTGCAGGTTTTATTTCATTAATAATGCTACTCACTTGCCCTATTTCCAGTTCACCTTCATTAAGATCGCCTTCAAACATTCCTCTTTTTGCCCTTGCCCTGCCAAGTATGTCTTGTAATTCATCAGTAGTAGCACAGCTTTCTTCAGCCGCTGCAACCTGTTTGTAAAACTGGTTTTTTATCAGCCTTACAGGCGTTAGTTTTTTAAGCGTAAGAACTGTGTCGCCTTCGTTAGCAGATACAACAGTTTCTTTAAAGGAGATGTGGCTGGATGCCTCCGGTGTACAAACAAAACGGCTGCCCATTTGTACGCCTTCTGCACCTAATGCCATCATAGCGTACATAGCACGGCCTGTTGCAATACCACCAGCAGCTATCAATGGTATGGTGATACTGTTGCGCACTGAAGGTATGAGGCATAAAGTTGTTGTTTCTTCACGGCCATTATGGCCTCCGGCTTCAAAGCCTTCAGCTACAACTGCATCTACACCTGCATCCTGGCATTTTTTAGCGAATTTTGCACTGGATACTACATGTACAACTGTGATTCCCTTTTCTTTAAAAGTATTTGTCCATGTTTTTGGGTTGCCTGCTGAAGTAAATACAACAGGTACTTTTTCTTCAAGAATAACTTGTACATGTTTATCTATATAAGGATATAGCAAAGGCAGGTTAACACCAAAGGGTTTATCGGTGGCTGCCTTGCATTTT
>CBFGNI010000062.1:0-13547 GCA_965650105.1 uncultured bacterium
AAAGGGTGTGGCTTCCAAAAAAGCTGTATCTAAGAAGATAGTAACTGGTAAAAAAACTACTACAACAAAAGTGACCGCTAAGAAAGCGGTAAAAAAAAAGTCCCTGAAGAAAGCGTAACAACATTGAAATCCTATCATCCAACGTTCAACTCCAATCCTCGTAAGTACAAGCAATTTATTACGCCTATGTTAGCTAAGCTTGGTGGCGACCCGTTTGACGATCCTGATTGGGTGTACGAGATAAAGTGGGATGGTTACCGTGCTATTGCAGAAGTTGACGGCGAAAAAAGCAGGTTATATTCCCGTA
The DNA here is from genome assembly GCA_965650105.1 of uncultured bacterium. Lineage (GTDB taxonomy): Bacteria > Bacteroidota > Bacteroidia > Chitinophagales > Chitinophagaceae > Polluticoccus. Next base: position 308 of record CBFGNI010000062.1, read on the forward strand.
ATGGATTGTCGTTTTCAGATGAATATCCAACCGTCTTTGCGGACATCCTGGCTATAAATAAGAAAATGATAATTGATGGCGAAATCGTTGCGCTTGATGAAAAAGGCAGGCCAAGCTTCCAGTTATTACAGCAGTATGGGCAAAACGATCATGTGCCTTTGGTTTATTATGTCTTTGATATTCTTTATTTAGATGGGAAATCAGTTGAAAATAAATCATTGCTGGAGCGTAAAGAGCTGCTAAAAACACTGCTGCCCGAATCAGAGACTATAAAATATTTTGAGCACATTGCTGAAACGGGCGATGATTTTTTTAATGCCGTAAAGGAAAATGGTTTAGAGGGAATGATAGCAAAAAGAGCAGCCAGCCCTTACAAAGAAGGTGCGAGAAACGGTGATTGGTTAAAAATAAAACATGTACTTACTGATGAAGCAATAATATGTGGATACACGGCGCCACACAATAGCCGTAAGTTTTTTGGGGCATTAATACTGGGCAGTTATGAAAATGGTGAATTAACATATATTGGCCATACGGGTACAGGCTTTAATGATAAAGCACTGAAAGAAATGCATCAGCTACTGCAGCCGTTGGTCACAAAAAAAAGTCCGTTTAAAGATGTAGTGAAAGTAAACTCACCGGTTACATGGGTGAAGCCTGAGTTGGTTTGTAATATTAAATACACCGAAAAAACTGCGGAGGGCAGCAGGCGGCACCCTGTATATTTAGGGTTGCGCGAAGACAAGGCTGCCAAAGATGTGCATGCTGAAGAGCGTGTTGAAGTAACAGATGAAGAACCTGTAAAACAAAGAAGTGTTATGAAAACGAAAGCACCTTCAAAAGTTGAGTTAACCAACACTGATAAAGTATATTGGCCCGATGAAGGCTATACTAAAGGCGATATGCTGGATTATTACAATACAGTTTATCCATACATCATTCCTTATTTAAAAGGTAGGCCTCAGTCGCTTAACCGTACACCCAACGGCATAAAAGGAAAGACATTTTATCATAAAGATGCGGGTGGTAATGCGCCCGACTGGATGCAGACACATCCCGTATATTCTGATAGCGCAGAGAAGATAATAGATTATTTAGTGATTAACGACAAACCTTCTCTGTTATATGTAGCTAATATGGGTTGTATAGAGATCAACCCCTGGAATTCCACTGTGAAAAAACCGGAGCATCCCGATTATTTAGTGCTGGATCTTGATCCTTCTGTCAAAAATACATTTGATGAAGTAGTAGATTGTGCGCTGGTAATAAAGGAGATATTAGATAGGTCGGGCATCGAGGCATATTGCAAAACATCAGGCTCTACAGGTTTGCATATATACTTGCCTATGGGTGCCAAATATGATTATGATCAAACGCGCCAGTTTGCGGAGTTATTGGCCAGCATTGCACAAGAGCAGCTGCCCGATACTACAACGCTTGAACGTTCATTAAGCAAACGGAAAAAGAACCATATATACATCGATTACCTTCAAAACAGAAGGGGACAAACATTAAGTAGTGTGTATAGTTTAAGGCCAAAGCCGGGAGCGCCTGTATCTACACCGCTTGAATGGAAAGAAGTAAAGCATGGATTAAATCCTGTTGACTTCAATATAAAAAATACAATGAAAAGGCTGGAGAAGAAAGGAGATTTGTTTTCACCTGTATTAAAGCGTGGGTTAGATATGGCGAAAGCACTTAAGAATCTGCAACAATAAAAAATTACAAATACATGACCATGGGGTGACGAATATCACCCCTTTTGGCAGCAAACTTGAACATACTTTTGAAGTGTTTTCATGGTGATAGGTTTATAGGTGCCGGCTTGTTCTCAAGCCGGCTTTTTTATTTTATTGCCTGCTGGCATTTTATTTTTAAGTTGCACGGTATGAGCAAGCAAGACTATAGTAATCATGTCCGTTTCTACTACCCGCACCATTTTATCTTTTATCCTTTAGTTACAGTTTTATCTATTATATGCGGATATAAAATGGTGACTGTACCTGAAGAGCGCTTGCTATTTGGGGCAATGCTCGTGATGCTTTTACTTATAACATGGGTATCTTACATGATGCGGCAGCATTATGCATTGAATAATCAGAATCGTATTGTAAGGCTGGAAATGAGGCTTCGCTATTATCAGCTTACCGGCAAACGTCTGGAGCAGTATGAGCAGCAATTATCTTTTGGGCAGATAGCAGCGCTCCGGTTTGCCCCGGATGAAGAATTGCTTCCCTTGCTCGAACGTGCATTAAAAGAAGACTTGTCGCCTGACGCAATCAAACGTCAGGTAGTAAACTGGCAGCCGGATGAGATGAGAGCCTAGTTATTCTTTAGGTGCTTGTTTTGAAGTTTTTCTTTTATCTGTTCTATCTGCACCTGTACTTCTGTCGGTTGTCTCATCAAGCCCTGCCGGTGCAAGTTTTTCTTTTACGTTGCGGGCTTTGTTTTTTGCAGGTGCAGTGTTTTTTTTACTATTGTCTGAAGATGCTTTTTTCATTCAAGGTTTTACTGAAAATTGTAAAAACCATGCCCTAATAAAAAATACCTCCGTTGAGGAGGCATTTTTTTATGTTTTTTCCTTGATGTTTAAGGCTTTTCTTCAGTTACATCTTGTGCCAGGCGTGCTTCATCTGGCGTGTTTGCAAGTTCTTTATCTAATGCGTATAACGCGTCATCTTTAGCCTTTTCGCCACCGGCAATTTTTATTTTATCCAGCAAATTGAGAGCAAGGGTTTCTTCCTCTACCTGTTCTTTCACAAACCATTGTAAAAAATTCCATGTAGCCCAGTCTTTTTCTTCAAACGCCATATCTACCAAACGGTAAATAGCTTTAGAGTTGTCAACTTCCTGCATAAAAACTTTTTCAAAGCAGTTGGCTATGCTTGTTGGGTCGCTATCGGGTGGTGGTATAGCACTTACTATTGCACGGGCTCCGCGCTCCAATACATATTCAAGTATTTTCATCATGTGGTTACGCTCTTCATGCGCATGCCTGAATAGAAAATTAGCAATGCCACCATAACCCTGGTCATCGGCCCATGCCCCGTATGATAAGTAGATCTGTGCTGCGTGTGCTTCTTTAGTTACCTGGTCGTTAAGAGCTTTTGTCATACTATCTGACAACCTGTTTGTTCTCATTATATCTATATTTTTAGAGGTGTGTTAAAGAAAGAAATAAACGGCGAACCGTTTCGGATAAAAACATAAATATCATTCCAGTACCTGGCGTGGTTCAAAAGGAACAGTCATCAAACAAATAACGAAGCCGCTATATGATCGGCAAATAACTTGCCTTTGCTGGTTAACAGCAAAGTGTGTTCGTTTAAAAGTAGCTGTCGGGTATCTAAAAACTCTTCTGCATCGCGTAATATTTGTTTCACAGTAGTACTGCCATATTCTTTTTCAATTTTTAATAAGTCGCAGCCCCACATAGTACGTAACGATGTCATTATATATTCATTCAGTCGCTGTTCTTGTGTCAATTTTTCTTCTTCATAATTGAGTTTGCGTTCTACCAGCAGGCTTTTTGTGTACAAAGCGTTATTGGCAATATTCCATCGCCTGTTTGATCCATCGAAAGAGTGCGCCGAGGGGCCTACGCCCAGGTATGGCACTCCGGTCCAGTAGTTAGTATTATGTATGGCATATTGTCCCGGTAAAGCCAGGTTCGATATTTCATAATGCTCATAACCCATAGCAGCGGCTTGTTCGGTAAGTATTTCAAATTGCGCCGCTGCCTGCTCATTATCTACCGGTTTTGTTTTTTTCTTTTTTATTGAGTGGTGAAGGGCAGTACCTTCTTCTACAGTAAGTGCATAAGCCGAAAAGTGAGGTATTTGTAATTCTTTTATGGCAGATAAATTATGTAACCAATCATTATCTGTTAGGCCAGGTGTACCATAAATAAGGTCGATACTTAGTTTATCGAAGCCAATATCCTGTGCTGCTTTTATTGCGTATTCAGCTTCGCTGGCGTTGTGGGCGCGGTTCATATATTGCAGGTCGGCATCTTTAAACGATTGCACCCCAATGCTGAAACGGTTTATGGATGTAGTCTTCAGGCTACGTAAATAATTTACCGAAAGGTCGTCAGGGTTGGCCTCCAGGGTAAATTCCTTTAATGCAGCTACATTGTAGTATTGAAAAATATGTTCTGTAATGCGGTTTATCTCATCCGGTGTTAATAATGAAGGCGTGCCTCCACCAAAGTAAATGGTTTCAATAGGTAACCCATTTAAAAAATTGCTTTGCATTTTCAGCTCGGCTAAAATTGCCGCAAGCAGGTCTTCTTTCAGCCCCAAGGAGGTAGAAAAATGGAAATTGCAATAGTTGCATGCTTGCTTGCAGAAAGGTATGTGTATGTAAATGCCTGCCAATATGTGTATTTGTGCAAAAATACTAATGCAATGATGTTAATAATTAAATATTAAGCAATGGCTAAGCCCAATAGGTAAAAAACTATTTTTGCACCAAGTGTCTCTTTCATGAAGTTCAGGTGTTTATTAATATTATTTCTGTTTTGCTGCCAGTTGGTAGAGGCGAAGGTAGACGCAGCCAAATATGGTTTACCTGCTATTGTTGTTCCGCAAACTGTATTGGCTTCCTCTATGGATAGCTTTATGGGCGTGCAGCCGCAGATAAAACAGACATCGGTAATAATGGGCATAGAGCATGTGAGACAAATGAATGATAAGACCCCCGACTTTTACTTTTTGCTGGCACTTTGCTTGTCTTTAGGTAGCATCCGTATTATCGATCCCAAGTATCTTACCAATCTCTGGAATGCCTTTCGGAACCCTACGCTTAGCGCCAGGCAATTAAAAGACCAGTTAGAAAGTGCATCTTTCCCTTCGTTGCTAATGAACATTTTCTTCACAATGATAAGTGGGGCCTATGTATATTATATAGTTCGTTTGTTTACACCTTACCGACCGGGGCAGTGGTCGCCATTTGTACTGATGCTGCTTATTATATGCGGTATGATGGTCATATATCTGGTGAAGTACTTTGTAATACGTTTCAGTGGCTGGGCCTTTAAGGTTGAAGGAGTTACGGAGCATTATATATTTAATGTGTTTCTTATTAATAAGTTAATAGCAGTTATGTTATTGCCGGTTACGCTACTGCTTGCCTTTGCCGATGTCAGCGTATCAGGTCCGATAGGTATCCTGTCTTTTATACTGCTGGGCTTCATGGTACTGAACAGATATACCAGATCGTGGCAGGTATTTGGCTCCTTCTTTCAGTACAGTAAATTTCATTTTTTTACGTACCTTTGCGCCTCAGAACTATTGCCACTGGCAGTATTGATGAAATTATTGGTACGGGAATTGGTTTAGAGTTTTTTCCTGTTCACATAAAAATATAACCCCACGTTTACGACCCCTCATATGGCTAAAGCTGATCGTTCATTAAGTAAAGGCACTGGGAAAAAAGAAAATAAGATCAATACAATACTGATCACACAGCCCAAGCCCGAAACAGATAAATCTCCTTACTACGACCTGGCTAAAAAATTCGATCTTAAGCTCGAATTTCACCCGTTTATTCATGTAGAAGGATTAAGCGGTAAGGAATTTCGAAAACAACGTATAGATATTTCTGAATATACGGCAATCATTTTTACCAGTCGCAATGCAATCGACCATTTCTTCCGTATATGCGAAGAACTAAAAGTGAAGGTATCGCAGGATATGAAATACTTCTGCATCACCGAAGCGGTTGCCCTGTATTTGCAAAAATTCATATTGTACCGTAAACGCAAAGTGTTCTTTTCGCCCGATGGAAGCACCGATGGGTTGCTTGAGGTAATAGGCAAGCATAAACACAACGAGAAATTCATATTGCCTACGGCCGATAACGGCAAGAACGATATTGCCCAATTTTTGTCAAAAAACAATATTGAATTTGTTGAATGCACCCTATATCGTACTGTATCAAACGATATAGCACCTGTAATGAAGAACTCTTTCGACCTGATTGTATTCTTCAGCCCGTTCAGTGTGCAAACATTATTCGACCATGATCCTAAATTCAAGCAAAATGGTACGTTGATAGGCGCTTTTGGCCCTACAACTTCCAAAGCTATTGAAGATGCAGGGCTAAGGCTTGATGTGAAGGCCCCCGCGCCCAATGCGCCATCAATGGTATCGGCACTGGAGATGTATATTACCGACCAGAAAAAATAATACAGATAAACATATTTAACTATCCCGGCCACAAGCGCCGGGATTTTTTTATTGCCTGAAGTGTCTATTGCCTAATTTGCGACCATGCCCAACAGACTAATAAACGAACAAAGCCCGTACTTATTGCAACATGCGCATAACCCTGTAGATTGGTACCCGTGGGGAGATGAAGCATTTGAAAAAGCAGAAAAAGAGCAAAAGCCAATATTGGTAAGTATAGGGTATGCTGCCTGCCATTGGTGCCATGTTATGGAGCATGAAAGTTTTGAAGATGAAGCCACGGCGGCATACATGAATGAGCATTTTATAAACATAAAAGTTGATCGTGAAGAACGCCCTGATGTAGACCATTTATACATGGATGCGGTACAGGCTATAAGCGGCAGCGGGGGATGGCCTCTTAATGTGTTTGTTACGCCCGCTAAAGCGCCCTTCTACGGAGGCACCTACTTCCCGCCGCGACCGGCTTATAGCCGCCCTTCATGGCTACAGCTACTGCAACGTATAAACCAGTTATGGGATGAGCAGCGAGATGAAGTGAACGGGCAGGGAGCACAGTTATTAAAACACCTGCAACAAGCATCGCTGCAAACTACTATGCAAACGAACAGCACTTTGCTGGATAAGGAAGCATGCAAAAAAATGTGTGGTAGCCTGTTACAAATGGCTGATAAAGAATTGGGTGGTTTTGGCAATGCGCCAAAATTTCCCGGTACAATGGCCATCAATTTTTTGCTGGAACATTATCATTTCACAAAAAATGAACAGGCACTGGAGCATGCATTGTACAGCCTGGACGCAATGCTGGAAGGAGGCATTTACGACCAGCTTGCAGGCGGTTTCTGCCGCTATTCAACCGATGCACAATGGCTTGCTCCACACTTTGAGAAAATGTTGTATGATAATGCATTGCTCATAATTTCACTGTGCCATGCTTACGACATTACTAAGGATGAAAAATACAAGCGCGTAGCTGAAGAAACGATAGCCTTTGTAAACGCTGAACTGCAAGATAGCAGCGGGTTATACTACAGTGCGCTTGATGCGGATAGTGAAGGGGTTGAAGGCAAATTTTATACATGGACATGGGAGGAATGGCAACAATATTCAGGCGACGACAATGGTATTGCTGCATTGTATTTTGGTGTTAGCGAAGAAGGTAATTGGGAGGGAACGAATATACTTAATGTAGCAGCCCCGCTACAGGCTATAGCAATGCAAACAGGCTTGGGTGAAGAAACCGTTTCGCAGCATATAGCGAAGGTGAAAAAGAATTTATTGCATGCACGTGCAAAAAGGATACGGCCGCTTACAGACGACAAAAGTCTTTTGTCATGGAATGCCTTGATGAATATTGCATTGATAAAAGCCGGTACATCATTTGGTAACGATACTTACTTGATCGCTGCCACGAGGCATATACACACAATGCTGGAGGCATTCAACAACGAAGAACTATGTCATGTATGGAAAAAAGGAGAGGCGAAAATTATCGCTAATATCGATGATTATGCTTATCTCATTCAGGCTTTGATAGAACTATCGGTTGCAACAGGGGAGGAACGCTGGCTGTTGAAGGCAAATGAGTTAGCTAAAACAGTGCTGGCCGATTTTATACATGAAGATGGCGATTATTTTTACTTCAGTTCGGCCATGCAAAAGGATATACCTGTGCGTAAAGTGGATAAGTATGATGGCGCACAACCATCGGCCAATGCAGTAATGGCGGGCAACCTGTTTGTATTAGGTGTATGTATGGATAATACAGCTTTTATTGAGCAAAGCCAGGCTATGTGGCAGCAAATGGCGCAGGTGGCAATGCAGCACACCTACTCGTTTGCCCAATGGGCTTTATGGCAGCAACGATATGTGTATGGTATTAAGACGGTAGTAATAGCTTCGGAAGATGGGGATGCTTTACTAAAAAAATGGCATGAAAACTATTTACCCAACGTATATTGCCTTACTTCTAAAAAAGAAATATCTGAAATACCCCTGTTGAAACATAAGTTTTTACAATCTCAAACACATATATTTGTTTGTACAGAATCGGCGTGTATGCCACCAGTGGCTGATTTAGAGAGTGCTTTGAAGTTTATTTAAGTTTAAACAACTAAGATTTTTCTAAATGTATCAGGCTGAAATTCTTAACAAATTTTTTTTTGGTACTTGCATTTTTGGAAAAATCTTTAAATATTGTGCATCGGTTCTTTGGTGAACATGCTTCAGAACCCAAAAAATTACTTTATTTGCCTAATAGCAAAAACAACAACATCAGTAGTATGAAACAACTTTCCCTGAAGATCTCGGCTATTGCCTTACTCGCATTAGGTGCAAGCTGTGGTAAACCGGGTCCTGGAGGTCAACTTGTTGGTGAAGCCAATATGATGAATTACAAGGCACCTGTACCTCTTGGCATGGTGTATGTTCCCTCAGGCGTTTTGAAAATGGGAGCTAGTGATGAGGATGTACGTGGTAAAAACGACGCGTTGATACGTACAGTGCAAATGAGCGGCTACTATATGGACGCTACAGAGATCTCAAATGCGGAATATCGTCAGTTCACCAACTGGGTGCGCGATTCTATCGCACATACCCAATTGGGCGATTTTATAGATAACCCCGATGGTACGCAGCAAGTAGATATGAGAAAACGTATCAACTGGCGCGACCAGGATTTGCAAGATCAATTAGCAAACCTTTATATAGCTCCTGAACAATCAGGCTGGGGTTCGAAAGAATTCGATAACAGCAAGCTTGTTTACAACTATGAAGTGTTTGATTACGACCAGGCGGTTCTTAATCCTAACCAACCAAGAACTAACTTCATTGTAAAGCATACCGTAGCGGTTTATCCTGATACTACCGTGTGGGTAAAACAACTAAGCTATTCTTATAACGAACCTATAGCAATGCAGTATAACTGGTTCCCTGCTTTCAACAACTACCCTGTAGTTGGTGTTAACTGGGTTCAGGCTAATGCATTCTGTAACTGGCGTACGCAGCTTTGGAGAGGCGAACGCAGCAAAACAAAACAATACTTTGAAGGCGAATTCACCTTGCCTAACGAAACACAATGGGAGTGGGCAGCACGTGGTGGCCGTACAGAGTCTCCATACCCATGGGGTGGTCCGTACCTGGTAAACAAAAAAGGTTGTTACCTGGCTAACTTCAAGCCACAACGTGGTAACTATGCTGCCGACGGTGGCTTGTACACTGTACCTGTTGACCGCTACTGGCCTAACGATTATGGTCTGTACAACATGGCGGGTAACGTATCTGAGTGGACAAGTTCTTCTTACTTCGGTAATGCTTACCAAACAGTTGCGGATATCAACCCAACAGTTAATTATCAAATACGTGAAAATGATCCTCAATGGTTACGCCGTAAAGTAATACGCGGTGGTAGCTGGAGAGACGTAGCTTTCTACCTGCAAACCAGCACTCGCGATTACGAGTATGCTGATACTGCAAAAGCTTATATAGGTTTCCGTTGCGTTTATCAACAAATAGCACCTGCATTAACCAATAGGCGCTAGTAATAAAAAAAATAGAAATAAGTATTTTTCATTTTCAACCTCTTAGAAAATCATAGAAAAATGAATTCAATAGCACTGTTTTTTGAGACCAAGCAAGGCAAGTATATTAAAAACTTCATTATCGGCCTTGGTGCGTCGGTGGTACTTTTGGGAGCGCTGTTCAAAATACAGCACTGGCCTGGTGCAGGTATAATGCTAACTGTGGGTATGTGTACAGAGGCGTTCATCTTTGCTATGCTTGGTATATTGCCTCCGCATAAAGATTACTATTGGGAACGTTTTTATCCAGGTATTGATGAGAACCCCCACGTAGAGGCATACCGTAAAGGTGTTAAGTTTGATTCTGCTGCGGGTAAAGCATCTCCTGGTGCTGCGCTGGATAAAATGATGGAAGATGCGCAAATAGCACCGGCCAACATACGTCGCCTGGGCGATAACCTGCAACGCTTCGGTACAGTGGTAGAGCAAATAAAAGATATATCAGATATTACCTCGGCTACTAATGAATACTCAAGCAACGCACGTGAAGCGGCAACTGCTCTGGGTGAAATGAAAAATACTTTCGTAGGTGCTAGTAATACAATGTCATCATTTAACAATGCAGCTGATGATACTGCTAGGTTCCATGAACAAGTACAAGTACTGTCAAGAAACCTTGGTTCACTTAACCAGATATATGAAGTAGAACTTTCTGATGCTAACAACCATCTGAAAGCAATGAACAAGTTCTACAGCAATCTGGTAAATGCATCAGACGCAATGGCTTCAAGTGCTACAGATGCAGTTGCCGCTAAAGAACAAATAGCGCTTCTGTCTAAGAACTTGACCACATTGAATCAGATATATGGTAACATGCTTTCAGCAATGCAAGGCCGTTAATATCAATATTCAGTAGATTTTTAGTGATAACATTTAATATTATTATAACCTCAGTAAAATAGTTACAGGATGTCGATGCCCAAAGAGCCGCGGCAGCTGATGATCAACCTCATGTATTTGGTGTTGACCGCGATGCTAGCCCTGAACGTATCTTCCGAGATATTGCATGCGTTCAAAACTATTAACCAAAGTATCGGTGCTTCTAATAAATCAATAGTTGATAAAAACTCAAAACTTTATCAGGGCTTTGAAGATCAGGAGAACCAGGAAGGCCAACGCGAACGCGTAAAGCCTTACAATGATAAAGCTAAACAGGTAAAAGCAGCTTCTGAAGAAGTTGTAAAATACCTTGAAGGCTGGAAAGAAAAAGTGATCACAGAATCTGGAGGCCGTGAAGCCAATGGCGAGATCAAAAGAGAAGATAATATCGATGCGAGTACACTGTTGCTAGTAGAAAGGAAAGGTGGTGACGAATTGAAGAAGAAACTTCAGGATTATCGCGATCTGTTGTTAAGCACAATCAACCCCGCTTTGAAAGCTCAATTCGAAAACGATCTTCCGGTAAAAATTGTTGAGCCTGCAAAATCTGATAATAATCCTCAGGCCGATTGGTCGGTAGGTTATTTTCATAACATGCCAACAATGGCTGTTATTACGCTTCTTTCTAAATTCCAGAATGACGTACGTAATAGTGAAGCTGTTGTAGTACAGCAGCTGGCAAAAGAAGCCGGTGATATCCAGGTTAAGTTCGATGCCATTCAGGCAATAGCAGTACCTAAAACAAGCTATGCCCTTGCAGGTCAAAAAGTAGAAGCGCAGATCATGCTGGCTGCTTATAATAAAGCTGTTAGCCCACAAGTAACTTCAAGCAGCGGCCGTGTTTCTAAAGTAGAAGATGGTATAGCTTACTGGGAAACTTCTGCATCAGGTGTAGGTCTGCAAACTGTTCGCGGTACCGTAAGCATCAATCTGGGCGGCCGTTTAGAAACTAAGCCATACGAATTCCAATATATGGTAGGTTCAACTGGTGCTTCTATGCAGCTTGATAAAATGAACGTTTTCTATATTGGCGTACAGAACCCGATAACAGTAAGTGCTGCAGGTTATTCGCTGGAAGATGTATCGGTAAGTATCCCCGGTGCTAATGTTGCCCCAGGCCCCGGTAAAGGACAATTTATTGTAACTGCCGATAAGCCCGGTAAAGTAGTAGCATCCATCAATGCGAAAGACGCTACAGGTGTTAAACAGGTAGGCAGTATGGAAGTACGTGTAAAATACATTCCTGACCCCGTAGCTAAAATAGGTGGTAAAACAGGTGGCGGTATACCTTCAAACCAATTCAAAGTACAGCAGGGTATTGTAGCTGTGCTTGATGGCTTTGATTTCGAAGCGCGTTTTATAGTTAACAGCTTCCAGTTCAGTATGCTGCCAAAACGTGGTGAATTGATCGGGCCGTTCCAGGTAAGTAATTCACCGCTGTTTAGCGCAAATAAACAAGTACAGGACGCAATTGCCCGTTCAAAACCAGGCGATAGAATATATCTTGAAGAAATCAGAGGCATAGGACCGGATAAAAGAAGCCGTGCATTGTCTCCTATCTCTTTACTTCTTCAATAGTATTTTTTAATTTTACTAATCAGCAAACCGTACAAGGATTATGAGTATCCTAAAAAAATACAGAATTGCAGCTTCTACAGCGCTCCTCTTCGTTAGTGCAACGGCGTTCGCCCAAAACACTACAATTATGGATCAGTCCCAGTCTCAGTTCAGCTCTTACGAAGGGGTGAACAATAACTGGCAGCCATCATTAGTTACCGATGGTGTTTACGATCGCGTACCACACGTCAATAAAACATTGAACTGGCAACCCGTTCGTGAAGCTGATATCATGTGGAAGAAAAGGGTATGGCGTGAAATTGATACACGCGAAAAGCAAAACATGGCTTTCCGTTATCCGGGCGATGATTATACCGGCGGTGGTTACTTCATCGAAATTATCCTGGATGCTGTAAAGAAAGGCAAGATAAAAGCATACTCTAATATGGATGACAGGTTCACATCCGCTCTTACAAAAGAGCAGATAATGGAACTGCTGATAGGTAAGCCTGATACTATTCTTGTTGAAAACCCTATTACGGGTCAAATGGAAATGCGTATATCAAGCCGCGAATTCAACCCTGATGTGGTAACTAAATACCGTATTAAAGAAGACTGGGTTTTCGATCGCAACCTTGGCCGTATGGTAGTGCGTATTATAGGTGTAGCTCCTATACAAGATAAATACAATGACGATGGTACTTTCCGTGCATCGCAAGCTGTGTTCTGGTTGTACTATCCTGAAATGCGTGAAATGCTGGCTCAGTATGAGGTATTCAATCCTGAAAATGATGTAGCACGTATGTCATGGGAAGAGTATTTTGAAGGCCGATATTTTTCAAGCCGCATTATTAAAACAAGTAATCCTTTCGATCTTACCTTCAGAGAAAGAGGCATGTCGAACATGGAAGCACTGTACGAAGGACAAAAATCAACGGAAATGTTGATGAACAAGGAACACGATCTTTGGGTTTATTAATAATATTTTGCTGATATAAGATCCCGGCTTAATGCCGGGATTTTTTTTATCAATAT
>CBFGNI010000063.1:0-13392 GCA_965650105.1 uncultured bacterium
GAGTAGGTATGGTTGTATATGCAGGCGATGAGTTGGGCGTGCTGCTATTATCAAGCGTAGCTTCAAGAGCCATTACGGTACCACTCACAATATTGGTCATAGTATTACTACGGCCAGCTTGCAAGCCTGGCCCCATAACCCCGTCGAAACGGAAAAGCCAATTAGCAGAAGTACTGGGTAAGGTGATGTTTGCACTATAAGTAAATTTCTTAACACCGGGTATGGTACCGGTTGAAGAAGCGCATTTAGTATTGTTAAGTTGTGCCGGGCAAACAGGTGTTACTTCTACTCCGCTACTTGGCGATTGCACTGATAGCGTAAGCGTAGTGCTGAAAAATAACTGGTCAGTTACCTCTATTTGCGGAGTTGAAGTAGGGAAAGTAGAAAATGCACTACCGTCACAGTCGCCATAGGCTACGAGGGTTACTTTATAAGTATTACCACTAACATGTGTATAAAAAAGATCGGCTCCATAAAAATGCGATGCATTAGCGCGTACGGCCATACAAACAAATACAGCAAGGCATAACAACATTCTGCTATACACGGAAAACAATTTGGGCATAGAGGTGGTATGTATATTTAATATGTAAAATTAACAATATCTGCGCATGCCTGCGTCATAGCAAACATCATAATATGAGACGTAATTTTGGGCTGAAACGTTTGAAAAACAAGCGTTTCAGCATTATTTAGCATTACTATGACAAACTAAAAAAGGCGTTTATTTGCCTTGATAGATTGCAGATAATCTTTCAAATCGGGAGACGCGCCTGTTAAAAGAAGAAATATTACGTATGAAACAGCAATAAAAACAGAGCGGAATATGGCATCAACAACAGGGTGTATAAAAAAAGGCAATATATATCCGGCGCCACAGGCTAATAAACCACCTGTAATTATAAGCAGGCTGTTTTTATTGAATGGCTGTAAATTCAATTTCACTCGCAAAAACAGCATTTTGGCAATATTGAAAACGGCTAATGCAATTGTAGCAGCCCATGCTGCGCCATAGATACCATATATAGGTATCAGGTAGCGCATTAATGCAAAAGATAATAATACAAGTATTGCTGATATCCTGAAATTGAACTTGTAATACTTAGATATACTGATCACTTCATTATTCATACCTGTTGCCATATCTACCAGCCGGCCTATCATTAGTATAAGGGTTATAGGCTTTATTGCTTCGTACCCTTTAGGGAAAATAGCAACTACATTATCAAGGTTACACGCAATAAGTACACACATGCCCACCGCAACAATCAATAAATTATTCCCAAGCCTGTTGAATAATGCACCTATAGCATTTTTATTACCCTCAATATATGTACGATTGAGAACTGCAAAGGAAGCAGTAGCAATTGATCGGTAGGGTATTGATAGTATAGAAACTACAAAAATAGCATTGCGATATACTGCGAGGCTAGCTACACCTGTTTTGTCAAGTGGTGCAAGCATAATGATATCTATGTAGCCTATTAAGCTCATAGAAGCGATCATTAGCAAATGATACCAGGAGAAATGAACGAACTCCAGGTAATTTTTGCGTTTAAATGTTTGAAACTTAAATGAAAATCCAAATCCTTTAGTGCGCATTGCCAGGTATAGCAAAATTGCAGAAGGCACTATATAGCTTACGACAAGGCTTAATATAAATTGATCGAAAGTGATTATTTTATAAAAAAACAGGAATAGAAAGACAATATTTAAAACGCGCAATATAATTTCCCTTACAAAAGCAGATATGGCTACTTTATGTTGAGAAAGCAGGTATTGATCCATCAAAGTCATGTAGCTCCAGCTCAAAACCAGGAAAGGGGTCAGCCAGTAATATTGTTCTATATATGATCTGTCTTGTACCTGGTATTTACTTACAATTATATCTTTCAATAAAAAGTAAACGATAGAAAAAATAATATTAGCAAGTAGCACTACAGCACAGCTAAATGTTATTAATACCTTTCTCTCTTCTCCTCCTTCCTCGTATTTCTGGGTGTATATCTGTAAAAGTGGAGCAGTACCTACTAATGTAAATACCTGTATGATAGCAGCCTGGTATATGAAGTTTGTAATGAAACCTAGTTCGGGCTTATTGAAAATAAAGGCATAGGCATAAGTGATGAGTGCACCTAACAATGCCCCAAAGAAAATCACTAAAGTCGTTTTAACCGATTGTCTGATAACAACGCCCATCAACACTAATATTTAGGCTTTCGCCTATCTGAATACGCTATAAAATATAAGAAACAGCCATTGCAAGTTTTGAAATTACTCCAATTTTCAGCAATCTTTTAGGTATATAGCTTTGGCACATTACAATTTTTTTTAAAACATCCGGTATCTCCATATCGGCTGCATAGCGATTAAAGTCAGCATTTGTTCTTATACCCAGGTTCCGCATCATTCGCCAAAAACCATCGTACACTACTATGCTACTTTTCATATTACCTAGTCCGTAGGTTTTAGCGATATATAAAATTTCAGGTATCTGTATATGAGGATTATTAAAGCTATAACTAGTTACCTGCAAGTTGCCATAATTTATAATTATCAGGGGCTCATGAATATACGCCGCATCTTCTTTTTGCAACATACGTATATAGAATTCTATGTCTACAAACCATTGTAGTTTAGCATCGTAAAGTTCACTAACGCTACTATGAAACATCAGTAAACTGGGAGGACCTATACTGTTTTTTGCATATAAAAGGAAAGGATCTTTTTTTATTCTTAAAAACCGCTCCTCGTTTAATACTTGTTTTTTAAAAGACCCGATCTCCTCTTCAAAATCATACCGGCCGCAATAAATGAACCGGTTCTTAGTTATTGCCGCATCAGCAAATTTTTGCAACGCTGTATTTGAAGCAAACCAGTCGTCATCATGTATTAGTTTTATCCATTCACCATCTGCCAGTTCAATACATCTATTCCAATTACCAGTCATGTTCAATGCCGGTACATTCTTGTAATATTTTATTGATAATCTGTCTCTATATGTGTCAAGAATTTTTTCAATTCTATTATCTTCAGTATTATCCGTTACAATTACATTATAATCTCTATACGTTTGATTAATAATGCTATCTAAAAGCCGTGGCAGGTACTTTGTTCGGTTATAGGTAGGTATACAAATAGAAATAAACGGGTTATTCATCCTGGCGCACTATGGTTTGATGCGAAAATATCTATAAATATATAAATAGCTGTGACGGCTGTATTAGAAACTAGTTGTGAAGTAGCTTGCGATACTGCACTATAAAACTCTCTTTATTGAAATGAACCTTAGCATAACTGTGTGCATTGTAAGATAGGCTTTGCAGCAAATCTTTATTATCTACTAGCTTTTTTATTAATTGTAACCCTTGTGGAACTATATTTCCCTCATTTTCCGGTTCAAGTATCAGCAAGGAGTTACTTTCATTTTGCAAATGAGACTTATTACCTTCAAGGGCTGTCACAACAGGTATGCAACCATTAGCCATACCTTCCTTAATTAACATCGGGAAGCCCTCATATGCCGATGTCATTAATATAACATGGCAGCTTAGGTAAATGTGATACATATCCTCAGACTTACTGACTTGCCCATGCAATACCGACCGTTCTTTTACAAAAGCACTTAGTTCTTCTATTACATTACCTGCAAAATGAAATTCAACATTGATCTGTTGCTCAATACATTTCTGAGCTATTTCATTTAGTAAATGCACACGCTTTTGTTTACTTCCTCTGCCTGCATACAGTACTTTTAAAGGCAATTGGTAACTTTTGCCCGATATGTCAGCAATCTTTACTCCCGGTTCTATGTATAATACCCTGTTGATAAGAGCTGGGTCTATTCCATATTCCTCATATTGTTTTTTAATGTTTGCTAATGTTAAGCTATCATATACAATTCGATAATTAAGTAAATTGCAATTCGCCAATCCAAAGAACTCCATACCATTTTTACCATAAGTGAAATTGTGTAGCAATTCAGTTTTTATAATGTCCTTTCTAATAAAAGGCAACATATCATAAAAAAAAGTACTGTTAGAGCTAAAAACATGCGCGTGTTTGTGCCTGTTTACATAAAATGAGTAATAATGGACGGTAAAAAGTCTGAATATGAGATTATCGCACCAAAAGTGAATATCTTGTAAATAGGCATTGGGCGTGGCATAAAATTCAATTTTGAAAGTATCATTTAAAGATCTGCGAGTAAAATATATCTCTTTATATACATCGGGTATGCTTTGTAATATATCAAGATGAATACGTTGCGCACCACCTAGTGCATACCTATCTAAAAAGAAGAACAGATTACCTTTATTTTTTTTCTTAAACAGTGCTATAGGATAAAGGAATATGAATGATATAGGGTATGTTAGATATAAAAGAACTCTGAAAAGCTTGATTTTCGTAAGATTATGTAGCATATATACAAATACGGTGGCGGTAAAATTAGTAACAAATAAATGTTTGCGACTATCATAACTTATGGTTTTTTTAATGGAGCTACATATTTAAAGTGAAATATTCGTTCGTTTTCCTGCTTTTGCAAAGAATATGCTGTGAAAAAATGCTTTAAACACCATTTATATTGTATATACAACCTTGTAAATTCGCAACAGACCTTTACCTTTGTGTGTCCTGAAAAGTGGGCTGCATAGTCGTTTTAATATTATGAATTATTTACTGCTGGCTGTTGACCAGAATACGCCCTTCAACTATTTTCCTATTGCATTGCAATTGGTAGTAGCCGTTGGCTTCGTGGCAGTGATGATGGGGGTAACCCATTTGTTAGGCCCAAAACGAAAAACTCAAGATAAGCTTATCAACTTTGAAAGCGGCATTCCCTCAGTAGGTAACGCCCGTCAGCCCATGGCAATCAAGTATTTCCTGGTAGCTATCTTATTCGTGCTTTTCGACGTTGAGGTTATTTTCTTTTATCCTTACGCAGTCAACTTCCGCGAATTAGGTACAGATGGCTTCTTGGCGGTTATCATGTTTGTTGCATTCTTCCTTTGTGGGTTTATATATATCATGAAGAAAGGTGCCTTGAAATGGGAAGATTAACAGTTTATGGTTCGTGATGGAATGACTTTGTAGCAGTAGATCGTAAACGTTTTAAATTTAAAATTTATGTCTCGTCCGGTTCAGTATAACACGAATATAAAAATAGCCGAGATGCCCGAAGGGTATACCGGCGAAGGCTTTTTTGCCACCTCTTTGGATAAAGTAGTGGGATTGGCACGTAAAAATTCGCTTTGGCCTTTACCATTTGCTACATCTTGCTGTGGTATCGAGTTCATGGCAACTATGGGTGCCAACTACGATCTGGCCCGTTTCGGCTCTGAACGTATGGGTTTTACGCCCCGCCAATGCGATATGCTTTTAGTTGCTGGTACTATTGCTAAAAAAATGGGCCCTATCCTGCGCCAGGTTTACCTGCAAATGGCTGAACCGCGCTGGGTAATAGCTATCGGTGCCTGTGCATCGAGTGGTGGTATATTCGATTCTTATTCTGTACTACAGGGTATTGATCAGGTAATACCTGTTGACGTATATGTACCAGGCTGCCCGCCAAGGCCGGAAGGCATATTAGATGGTATTTTGAAACTACAGGATCTTGTGCAGAACGAGAGCCTGCGCCGCCGTAACAGTCCGCAGTATAAGGCACTGCTGGATAGCTACGGGATACAATAACAGAGAATTCAAAAGGCAAAATTCAAAAGTTAGAAATTTTGGATATTGACTTTTTACTTTTGACTTATATATGGCTTTGACCAACGAAATAGTAAAACAAAAACTGACGGAAAAATTCGGCGATGTGCTGGGTTGGGAGGAATCGTTCGGTATGCAGTGTATAACTGCACCTGCTGAACTGAACCTGAAAGTGATGCAATACTTATACGATGATGAATCGTTAAGGTTTCGCTTTCTGACCGATCTGACCGCAAACCATTTTCCCGATCGTAAAGGTGAAGAGTTGAGTGTGGTGTATCACTTGCATAACCTGGTTGATAATATCCGCCTGCGTATGAAGGTATATGTGCCGATAGAAAAGCCGGATGTATTTACCGCAACGCAGTTGTTTTCGGGTGCTAACTGGATGGAACGCGAGACTTACGATTTCTTTGGCGTAAACTTCGTTGGCCACCCTAACCTGACACGTATATTGAATGTTGACGAGATGGATTACTTCCCTATGCGTAAAGAATATGCAATGGAAGACCCTACACGTGTAGATAAAGATGATGAGATGTTTGGCCGCGGCGGCACTATCAATTAAAATAGTTTTTAAACCTGTTTTATAAGTACTGGGAAGTACGTTGGGTTATGACAGAATTAGAACATAGCAGGCAGCACATAAAGCTGGCCGAAGAATCGCTTCAAAAGCAAAGCACCACGCTCAACCTGGGTCCTACGCACCCGGCTACGCATGGCGTGTTTCAGAATATATTAGAGATAGATGGCGAAAAGGTTTTAGAAGCCACGCCTACTATTGGCTATATACACCGTGCGTTCGAAAAGATCGCAGAGCGCCGCCCTTACTACCAGATAACCCCGCTTACCGACCGCCTGAACTATTGCTCGGCTCCTATTAATAATATGGGCTGGCACATGACCATCGAAAAACTATTAGGGATCAAAATACCTAAGCGTGTCGATTACCTGCGCGTTATGATTATGGAGCTGGCACGTATTGCCGATCACCTGATCTGTAACTCGGTAGTAGCGGTGGATACCGGTGCCCTGACGACCTTTACTTATGTATTCCAATGGCGTGAGCTGATATACGAGATATATGAAGAAGTATGCGGCTCCCGTCTTACAACTAACATTGGCCGTGTAGGTGGCTTTGAAAGAAACTTTACACAAACAGCTTTCGATAAAACACACAAATTCCTTGAAACCTTCCCGAAGGTGATGAAGGAGTTTGAAACCCTGCTTACCCGCAACCGTATCTTTATGGAGCGTTGTATAGGTGCAGGTCCAATAAGCGCAGAGCGTGCGTTGAACTACGGCTTCACAGGCCCTAACCTGCGTGCAGCCGGTGTCGATTATGATGTACGCGTATCGCAGCCTTATTCATCTTACGAAGATTTTGATTTTAAAGTGCCGGTTGGTACTACGGGCGATGTGTACGATCGCTACCTGGTGCGCAACATGGAGATATGGGAAAGCTACAGCATCGTAAAACAGGCGCTTGAAAAAATTGCAGCTATCGAACGTGAAGACCCATCTCAGAAAGATGTGTTCTACGCGCCGGAAGCAGACCATTTCCACCTGCCGCCAAAAGAAGATGTGTACACGAAGATGGAGGCACTGATCTTCCACTTTAAAATGATAATGGGCGAGATTGAAGTACCACCGGGTGAAGTATATCATGGTGTGGAAGGTGCCAATGGCGAAGTAGGTTATTACCTGATAAGCGATGGTGGCCGTACGCCGTACCGCTTACACTTCCGCAGGCCATGCTTTATTTATTACCAGGCTTACCCTGAAATAATAAAGAATGGTTTACTGAGTGATGCCATTATTACATTGAGTAGCCTGAACGTAATTGCCGGAGAACTGGACGCATAAAACTACTAATTAGCAAAAGCTGATTGATGAACAAAATAAACGAACAACGAGTACAGGAGATCATAGCACGCTACCCGGAAGGGAAGCAAAAAAGTGCGTTGATACCTTTATTGCATATAGCGCAGGAGCAAAACAACGGTTGGCTGGATGTACCTGTTATGGATCATGTAGCTGAGCTGTTGCACATAAAACCTATTGAAGTGTACGAGGTGGCTACCTTTTATACCATGTTCAACATGAAGCCGGTAGGTAAATATGTTTTTGAAGTATGCCGTACGGGCCCTTGTATGTTGAATGGCAGTGATCAGATCATCGATTACATAAAACAAAAACTAAGCATCAGCGAAGGCGAAACTACGCCCGATGGTATGTTTACATTGAAGCCTGCAGAATGTTTAGGTGCATGCGGTTATGCGCCAATGATGCAGCTGGGCAAACATTTTAAAGAGCATCTTACTCCTGAAAAAGTAGATGCTATAATTGACGAATGCAGGAGAAACGCCGCCGCAACCAACTAATTAAAAATGCAAAAGGCAAAGATCAGAAGCACAACACTTTTTGAATTTTGACTTTTAACTTTTGACTTTAAGAGATAAATGAAATTATTATTAGAACACGCACACGTTGAGGGTATTCGTTATTACGATACCTATCGCAAGCATGGCGGTTACCGTTCTGTAGAGAAGGCATTTAAAATGTCGCCCGAAGAGATAGTGGAAGAGGTGAAGAAAAGCGGCCTGCGTGGTCGTGGTGGTGCGGGTTTCCCTACTGGTATGAAGTGGAGCTTCCTGGCTAAGCCAGAAGGCGTGCCTCGTCATCTGGTGTGCAATGCCGATGAATCAGAACCCGGTACTTTTAAAGACCGTTACCTGATGGAGTTCATTCCGCACTTGTTAGTGGAAGGTCTTATCGTCAGCAGTTTTGCACTGGGTAGCAATGCTACTTATATATATATACGGGGTGAATACGCATGGATAGTTGATATACTGGAACAAGCGATTGGCGAAGCAAGAGCTAATGGCTGGCTGGGTAAGAACATCCTGGGTACAGGTTTCGATTGTGAAATATATGTACAGCGCGGTGCGGGAGCATATATATGCGGTGAAGAAACGGCACTGATAGAAAGCCTGGAAGGTAAGCGCGGCAACCCGCGTATCAAACCTCCCTTCCCCGCCATACAAGGTGTGTGGATGAGGCCAACCGTGGTGAACAACGTAGAAACATTGGCAGCAGTAGTACCCATAATAAATATGGGTGGTGATGAGTATGCTAAAATAGGCGTAGGCAAATCAACAGGTACCAAACTGCTTTCGGTTTGTGGTAATGTAAATAAGCCGGGCATCTACGAAATAGATATGACCCAAACGGTAGAAGAATTTATCTTCTCCGATGAATATTGTGGTGGCATACCTAAAGGCAAACGCCTGAAGGCATGTATCCCGGGTGGTTCATCCGTACCTATATTACCTGCTAACCTCTTGCTGAAAACAGCAAAAGGCGAAAACAGGATGATGAGTTACGAAGGACTTGCAGATGGTGGTTTTGCTACCGGTACCATGATGGGTTCTGGTGGTTTTATTGTATTCGATGAAGATCAGTGCGTGGTTCGTCATACCATGACACTGGCTCGTTTCTACAACCACGAAAGTTGCGGACAATGCAGCCCTTGCCGCGAAGGCACCGGCTGGATGTACAAAATATTGAAGAATATAGAGAACGGAAAGGGTAAGATGAGCGATATTGACTTGCTTTGGGATATTCAGCGTAAGATAGAGGGTAACACCATCTGTCCGCTGGGCGATGCCGCAGCATGGCCTGTAGCCGCCGCTATCCGCCACTTCCGCGATGAATTTGAATGGCATATAACAAACCCTGCAGAAGCGGTAACCAGGAATTTTGGTTTAGCGCATTATGCAGACCCGATACATGTGCCTACGGTAGCGTAGTTTTTGGTTTTCAGTTTTAACTTTTGACTTAGTTAGTATGTCTGAGGTACAGAATTTTAAAGTAACGATTGATAATATAACGGTAGAAGTACCCGCTGGTACTACTATACTTAATGCAGCACGCATGATAGGTGGAGAAGTAGCGCCGCCAACCATGTGCTATTACAGCAAGCTGAAAGAAAGTGGTGGTAAATGCCGTACCTGTTTAGTTGAGGTAAGCAAGGGTTCTGAAAAAGACCCACGCCCTATGCCAAAGCTGGTAGCCAGCTGCCGTACTACTGTTATGGATGGTATGGAAGTGAAAAACATCACTTCTGAAAAAGTAATTGATGCGCGTAAAGGTGTGGTTGAATTCTTATTGCTGAACCACCCCCTCGATTGCCCGGTTTGCGACCAGGCCGGCGAATGTAACCTGCAGGATCTTAGCTATGAGCATGGTGATTCAGGTACACGCTATGAATTTCCCCGTCGCACATTCGAGAAAGAAGATATCGGTGAGTACATACAACTGCACATGACGCGTTGCATACTTTGTTACCGTTGCGTGAATACAGCATCAGAACTTACCAATAAACGTGAGCATGGTGTACTGGATCGTGGTGACCACTCTACTATCAGTACTTACCTGAACAAAGCATTAGACAACGAATTTATAGGCAACGTAATTGACGTATGCCCGGTAGGTGCGCTGACCGATAAAACATTCCGTTTTAAGAACAGGGTGTGGTTCACCAAACCGGTAGATGCACACCGCGATTGCCCTACTTGCAGCGGTAAAACGCGCTTGTGGATGCGTGGCGATGAAGTGTACCGCGTTACTGCCCGTAAAAACGAGTGGGATGAAGTTGAAGAATGGATCTGTAACGATTGCCGTTTCCATAAAAAGGAAACAAAAGACTGGGTAATTGAAGGCCCGTCGAAAGTGAACCGTCACAGTGTTATATCGCAAGGTCATTATGTAGGTGTAAAGAAATCGCAAAACTTCCTGCCCGATGTAATTGGGAAGGATCCTAAGTTGCTGATGGACATACACAGTATCAGTGATGTAAACAGGCCGGAGATAGAACTATCGAAAATAGAGGGCCCGGCACATTCTGACGATTTTAAGAAAGACCAGTAAAAAATTAACGAACTAATTACTTTTGCGCCGTTATGCTATTATTGCAAGTTGACATAGCTTTTATCATAGAGAAGGTAATCCTAATATCAGTTATACTGATGGGTTCGCTGGGTGTAGCCATGTATGCTACCTGGGGCGAGCGTAAAGTAGCAGCTGTAATGCAGGATCGTCGTGGCCCTAACCGTGCGGGTCCGTTTGGTTTACTACAACCCCTGGCCGATGGTTTGAAACTTTTCATGAAAGAAGAGATCATCCCCGACCGCTCTACACGTTTCTTATTTATACTGGGCCCATGTTTGGCAATGCTTACTGCTACCATGACCAGCGCTGTTATTCCGTGGGGACCTGATTATGTTACTGAAACAGGGCGTGTTATTTCTTTCCAGGTTGCAGATATTAATATAGGTATCCTTTTTGTGTTTGGTGTAGTGAGCCTTGGTGTATATGGTGTCATGCTGGGTGGCTGGGCATCGAACAACAAATTTTCTTTATTAAGTAGCATCCGTGCCGCATCGCAGGCCATCTCTTACGAGCTGGCTATGGGTATCAGCCTTATTGCTTTATTAATGATGACTGGTTCTTTAAGCATGCGCGATATAGTTGGCCAGCAGCATGGCTTTTGGGATAACGGATATTTTACCTGGAACTTCTTCAAACAGCCATTAGGCTTCTTCATATTCCTGGTTTGCTCTTTTGCTGAACTGAACCGTGCTCCTTTCGATCTTCCGGAATGCGAAAGCGAATTGAACATGGGTTACCACCAGGAGTATTCGTCTATGAAACTGGGCTTCTACCTGTTTGCTGAATATATCAATATGTTTATCAGCTCGGCGATATTGGCTACCCTGTTCTTCGGTGGTTACAATTTCCCGTTCATGGATCAGGTTGCAGGTGCGGTACACCCAATGCTGTTTACGCTGATATGCGTAATGGTACTAATGACTAAAATAATTGCATTTATACTGTTCTTCATGTTCATAAGGTGGACGCTTCCGCGTTTCCGTTACGATCAGTTGATGAACATAGGTTGGAAATCGCTGATACCGCTGGCACTATTCAATATGCTGGTAACAGGTGCGGTGATATTGTGGGTAATCAGATAGAAACGAATCAGAACAATGGAAAAACTAACAGATAAATCAGTACAGGTAGATCGCAGCCCAATGACATTTGGCGAGCGTATGTACCTGCCTGCCATTGCCAAAGGGTTGAGTATTACGGTTGGGCACATCTTTAAAAAGAAAGCTACTGTAAGCTACCCTGAAGAGAAGCGCCCGTTCAGCCCGGTATTCCGTGGCCTGCACGTGCTGAACCGAGATGAAGAAGGCCGCGAACGCTGCACAGCCTGTGGTTTGTGTGCATTAGCATGCCCTGCGGAAGCTATTACTATGGAAGCTGCAGAACGCAAGCCGGGTGAAGAAACATTGTACCGCGAAGAGAAGTATGCAGCTAAATATGAAATAAACATGCTGCGTTGCATATTCTGTGGTTATTGCGAAGAGGCTTGTCCTAAAGATGCGGTATATCTCAGCGAAACGGTAATGCCATCGAACTACACACGCAAAAGTTTCATCTATAAAAAAGAAGATCTTTTGATCCCTCACCCTAAAATGCAAGAAGGCGCAAAATAATTATGAGCACTTTCGAGATAATATTCTGGTTCCTTTCAGTAATGGCTATAAGCTCTGCATTGGGTGTGGTATTAAGCCGCAACCCGGTGAACAGCGTGCTGTTCCTGATCCTTACTTTCTTTTCTATATCAGGCCACTATATATTAATGAACGCCCAGTTCCTGGCGGTGGTTAATATAATAGTATATGCCGGTGCCATCATGGTACTGTTCCTGTTCGTTATCATGCTCATGAATTTGAATGCCGATAGCGAACCGCAGAAGAACAGGCTGGTGCAATTGGCGGGTGTTATATCGGGTGGTACATTATTCCTTATCGTACTGGCTGCGTTGAGAACATCTACCGTTAGACCTTTAGAGCAAACGCCAACAGATATCGGGTTGATAAAAAATCTTGGTAAAACATTGTTCACGCAATTCGTTCTGCCATTCGAAATAAGTAGTGTGTTATTCCTCAGTGCGATGATAGGTGCTATAGTAATTGGTAAAAAGGAAGAAGCCACCACGATTGAAAAATAGTTAGACTTAATTTTTTTTTAGATGCCTGTACAATATTATCTGTTCCTGAGCCTTGCCTTGTTTTGCATAGGTATAATGGGCACCATGATGCGCCGCAACGCCATCATCATATTTATGTGCATTGAGCTGATGCTGAATGCTGCGAACCTTTTGTTGGTTGCTTTTTCTAAAATGTATAACGACGGCGCTGCACAAATATTTGTGTTCTTTATAATGGTGGTAGCCGCTGCGGAAGTTGCCGTTGGCCTTGCCATTATTGTAATGATGTACCGCAAAGTACATTCGGTAGATATAAATATTTTGAACAGGTTGAAGCATTAATTTGAGCATGACACAATTAGTTTACTTAGTACCCTTATTTCCCCTGATCGGTTTCCTGATCAATGGTATAGGCTGGAGAAAAATGCCTAAGTCGGCAGGCGGTGTTATTGGCAGCCTGGCTATCCTGGCTTCGTTTGCAGTATCGCTCGGTATCTTCTTCGAAGTGAAAGATGCCGTTGAACCTACCTATGTTCACCTGTTCGATTTTATACAATCAGGCAAATTGTACATACCATTTACTTTCCAGGTCGATCAGTTATCTTCTTTATTCCTGCTTA
>CBFGNI010000064.1:0-13099 GCA_965650105.1 uncultured bacterium
ATTGATGACTGCTATTTGAGTGCCATCTATTTTTCCGGCATAATTGAATAATCCTGCAATTTGTACGCCATCCACGCTTCCGCGGGTTATATTTCCGAGCCCCGCTATCTGTGTACCACCTGTATTTTTATTAGTATAAGCCACAAGGCCAGCTGCTTGTACGCCAGAGGTATTGCCATTAACGTGATTGTATAAACCTGTTATGTTAGCACCTGTTACATCTTTACTTGTCATATTGCTTAAGCCCGACACTATAACGCCATTTACAGTGTCTAACACATAGTTATATAAGCCGCTAATTTCCACGCCATTCACCTTACCGCCCGTAATATTAAAAAGCCCTGCGACTTGTGCATATCGTACATCTTTACGTACGATATTAAAAAGTCCGCCGATCTCGAAACCATTTACGCCGGCAGTGTATCCACCCAGCATATTGAATGAGAATTTATTGATTACCTGCCCGCTCATTTTCCCGTGTGTGCCCACGCCCGGTATTACCGAAGCCTGATAAGGTTTATCGACAAAATACCTATTGATATTCAGGCTTTGCATTTTTTGGCGCGATGAAAGAAAAATATTGCCTAACCAGCTTTTTTCTATTTGTGAATTGGGTGTGACAGAAACGGAATCCAGTACGAAGCTTTTGGGTATAATGCCTACTGTTAATTCTTTATCTGTACCCGAATGCAGTTGTACCGAAGTGTCGCTATACCATGATTTGCTTATGCTGATTACGGCGGGTTGCAAGCGGTCGCGTAGTTTTAGTTTAAAATATCCTTGCTCATCGGTAAGCGATGCTACCAGTTGTTGCTTTTCATATACGCTGGCGTTAACTAATTTTTCTCCTGTGAGTTCATCCACTACATATCCCGATACATACCAATAAGGTGGGGCATTTTGCAGGATAATATGGTTAGCTGTTTCCTTGTATTCTATACTGCCATCAAAAAGCATGTCCAAGACCTGGTGTATGGGCACATTGTCCACTTTTATTGTTACGAGGCTATCTCCTTTTATCAAATTACTATTGTATGAAAAACTGAATCCACCTTGTTTACCTATATATGCAAGTGCTGAAGATAAAGGAGTACGATGAAGGTTGAGAACAACAGTTTTATTCAGTAATGTTTGTGCCTTTGTGGTGTTAGCACAAAGACACAAAATTAATATTAGCAGAAATACTATGTGGTTTTTTACAAGCATGGGTGGCTTATCTTAGTGTTATATTGTTACCATCCCGGTCCACGCGTATGTTAAACGTTTCGCTAATCACTGCAAGTATGTTTTCTATAGGCTCATTGCGAAAAGTTGTTGTTATAGGCATTTGCCTTAAGTGTTCGCTTGGTATGTTTATCTCTACACCATAAGCTTCATTCAGTACATCAGCCAGGCGCCACAGCGGGGTGCCATTACATACAAATTCTTTTGTACGATAATAGTTATATAAAACATCATCGTTCATTTCTTTTATTGGTACCGATGCATTGAAATATATTGTTGCCTTTTCGTTGGGTTTTAGCGTTACATCGTGATGATGTTTGGCCACTTTTACAATACCTGTTTCAACAATCACTTCCGTTTTTTTAGCGTCGCTTTTTACATTAAAAGAGGTACCTACTACTTGTACCTTTACATCATTGGTTGATATAATGAATGGCCTGCTTTTATTAGGTGCAACATTAAAAAATGCCTCTCCTTTCAGGTTTACATTGCGTGTTTTTCCGTCAAAATTACTGGCATAGCTAAGACTGGAATGTTTGTTAAGGGTAATGACAGAGCCATCGGGTAGTGTGTCAATAACGGGAACGTTACCTGCTTCAATGGCTATCATCTCATTGCCCCTGTTCATTACGAAATAGTATACAAACCAACTGCAACAAATAAGCACTAATAGTATTGCTGCAATGTTTTGCCATCTGTATGCTGGCTTAAAATCTATCACTTTCGTTGGCTCTGCTTGTATGGAATTAGCCCTATTCTTAAATCTCTCCCATGCGTCAGCTATGTTAACAGTACTTACGGCTTCCAGTTTTTTGCTTTCCTGCCATATTAGTTGGAAATGTTCGAAATGCTTTCGGTTGTTATCGCTTTGTACTATCCACTTATCTACCAGTTCGGTTTCTTCGTTGGTTGCCTCGCCCAGTAAGTACTTTACCAGCAAGCCATCCGTTATATTTATAAGGTTTCTGTTCACTTCTTGCTTCTTTACAGGTTGAGTAATAATATTATGAGTATAGCTGGCAGATATTCCGTGAGCTCCTGGCGTAAGATGCGCAGCGCTTTTCCCATCTGGTTTTCCACTGTCTTTATTGAAATGCCTAGCGTTTCAGCTATTTCTTTATATTTTAATTCTTCAAACCTGCTAAGTTGAAAGACAGTTCTGCATTGTTCTGGCAATTTTTTTATTGCTTTATCCAGTTTTTCTTCCAGCTCGCGTAGGGTAGTCCTGTCGCTGGTATTATCGGCTTCAGTATTGTGGTGCAGGGTGTAAGATTTATGCGCAGCCCGCACTTTGGTATGTTTTATATAATTGAGACATTCGTGATAGACTGCTCTATATAAATAGGCTGATACAGATTGTTGTACAGTTATTTGCTCTTTTTTCTCCCAAAGTTTGAAAAAGACATTTTGTACCATTTCCTCAGCCATAGCCTCGTCTTTTAAAATGGTGCAGGCATACGCATGCAAGCCCTTAAAATAGGTCTTGAATACCTGTTCGAACATAGCCTCGTTATTCGCAGCCAAGGGTGGGTTGGCCTCTGCTGCTGGGGTATATTTCATGCGGACAGCTGTGTGTTTCGGAGCAAAGATAAATGCTTCAGTCAATGGTTGCTTTATTGTAAGACAACCCACGGGTGCTATACCCCCATTTATAGGTTAAATATTTTTATGGGGTGGTAACTATTTTACATTAATATCCGTGTCTGTATCTTCATCTATTAAGAAAGGTTTGGTAACTTCTGTGCCATCATTAAGGTTATATCTTAATTTATACCTGCCAGGTTCCAGTTTTATCCTGATTTGTTTTGGGCCTGAAAAAGAATTGTCGCTAACTAAGATGTCTTCGCCCAATTTTATACGATAAACCTGAACCCGTACTGTAGCACCAAATGATTTTACATTCAAATTGCCAAATACTATTGCCGGAACAGCGTCTGCATCCACTATTTCCTCGATAGGTGGTTCCGGCGGCATTTCTGTTTGATTATCAGGGACTTCGCCTGGTAAGGATAAAACATAAAATTCAGGAACTTTAATTTTTGAAAATGGCTTTATTATAGGTTGAGGTGGCACAGATATAGGCTTTGGCTTTGTAGAGATTGCCATCATTTCATCAGTTTGCCTGGGGAGTGCAAATGCTGGTATTATAGCGGCCGTAGGTGTAAACGTAGGATTTGTAAGTTTTTTTGTTTGAGCTTTTGTAGTTAATGAAGATAAAATAGCTACACTATCTCTTAATTGCGTGGGAACAGGAGGACTGAATTCCGGTATTTTTACCCTGTGTGTAGTAATAGTCGTTTTCATGAGAATTGGATAAACTTTAGTTGGAAGTGTATTAAGCAAACCAACACTATCATTAACTTTTACCGGAACCGGAGGGTGGTAGGCGGGTATTGTAGCTTTTGCAATAACTATTTTTTCAGATTTTCCATTCAGGCCTTGTTTGGTACCCAAAGAATTAATTAAAGTCACACTATCACGTGATTGTGCGGCGACGGGTGGTATAAACTTTGGTGGTGTATATTTTCCGGTGTTAATTGTAATTGGTTGAGCATTCAATTTTGCACTCTTTGTTGTGGCTGTCGTAAGCAAAGCAACAGAATCCCTTTGTAAGGGTACAAAGAAAACAGGAACAGCTATTGTGCCGGCTTTTACCCTGGTCAAACGGATTTTTAATTCAACAGATCTCGTCTGTAAAGTATTGAGTAAAGTTACACTGTCATTGAATTGTTGAGCTATGGTTGGTGTAAAGGCAGGGATAATGGTTTTATCTATGGTTGGAATCAGGTCTTTTTTTGCGCTACTAACGCTTGACGCAATTTTAGGTGTTAGCGTTATAATTGTATCCCTCTTCTGCCTGTCAATAGGCTGTGTAACAGATGGCTTGGTAAGTGGCAAATACGTTTGCTTTGGTTTTTGTCTGTTCACAACATCCCAATAAGCTTCTGCTTTTTTATCTTTTTTATAGTAAGGTATAATACTTGCTATGGCGTGTATTTCATCTTCAGGGTTTACAATATATACTGGCTCAAAGCAATTAGCAGTTTTATTTGCAGCCCCTGCCAGCCGTATATTGAACAGTTTGTACAAGTCGTTTTTTATTGTTTGCTGTATGTAAGCACATGGATCGGTGTAGCATTTCCCGGTATCGGCAGTTATCCATATTATACTATACCAGTAACGTTGCGTATCCACCATTTCATTTTGGTATGCCTGCTGTATAGCATAAGCTGCATTACCATTTCCTTTTGGCTTTAAATCGCGCAGGCGGAGTGATATTTGCGCAAGATTGTCTTTTGTAAACCGTACTTCAAGACGACTGTCATTGCATCTATTGTCATTTTCATTGTATTGATGCCCATAAACTCTCAAGCCATATTCCAAATCTTCATTAACGATATAGCTGCTGTCTATAAGGTGTGTTATAAATTCAGCAGCGTTGGTAAAGTAGCTCCTGCCATTGTCATTAAAATGTGACATATAATGGGAGCCATCCAATAATATTAAGATACGGTGTGTTTTTGGAACAGCATTTTGAGCGTGCAATTCAGTATGATTACATATAATGATTGTGATAAATAGAAAAAATAGTTTACAAGAACTCATTACTTCAAATTAAACTAAAAAACTTAACCTGTATTGTTGTGTATGCTTTCTTAAGGTGATTTTAACTAATGGTAGAGAATAGATTTAATTGATAATATAAATATTTTTTGATTGCCCAAACCATTGCGTGTAGTTTTGTGTCTATCTATCAACACATCTGTTCCATGAATAAAAAAATATCCCTTGCAACATTGCTTGCACTTGCCTCATTATCGGCCAACGCAACATTTTATCCTATCGCGCTAACAGGTTTTAATCAAGACATTGTAGCTAATGGGGTAGGTAACGCCAATGCTTCAACTTCAATTGCCGTAGATGTAGCCGATTATAATTTCGTTTCGGCAGATTTTAAAGCGGTTTCAGGTAATACAGCCCCAGCTGCGGCATTACCCATAAACGGCCTGATCAATAGTGCTGCCACTGCAAACGTGCAATATCAGTTGGCAGATTATTCAGCCAATAACTCATTGCAGTTAGATGCATCTACCACATCTGGCAGCCTGACCTTTGGCACCAGCCACACAGGCGACCTATATATATTAGCAACAAGCGGAAGTGGCGATGCTGATGCCACTTTTACTGTAAAATTCAGCGATAACACAACACAGGTATTTTCCGGTATCAACTTCCCTGATTGGTATGGTGGCTCAGGTTATGCCATACAAAGTATAGGACGTGTTAACCGAGTAAATAATTTATTGGAAAATCCTTCAGGCGACCCTCGTTTATATGAAAGAAAGCTGACTCTTAGTCCATCGAATTACGCAAAAGAAGTCATTGGTGTAGATGTTACTAAAACAGGTGGTAAAGGGGTTTTGAATGTTATGGCGATAACCGTTTGCCAGGTGCCGGTTATTAATACGCAACCAGTTGCTAAGAATATTTGCGAAACTGAAAACACTACGTTTAGTACCGATGCTGATGAAACTTTAACATACCGGTGGCAGGTAGATGATGGTTCAGGTTTTGCTGATATTAATAACAGCTCCGTATATACAGGTGCATTCACTTCATCACTTTCACTTGCCAGTGTGCCTGCTTCTTATAGCAATAATATGTACCGTTGTAAATTGATGAGTACCTGTGGTGCTACCGTTTATACTGACGCGAGCATAATCAGCGTAACGCCGGCGGTATTTATTACATCGCAACCCGAGGGTGATACTTCATGCGTGCGTGGGTCAGCCTCAATTGCTATAACAAATGCCGGTAACGCGGTAAACTATAAATGGCAGATGGGATCTACAAATAATGGTTTCACTGATGTGCCTAATGAATATCCATACAGTGGTATTAATACATCGCAACTGAATATAGCATATACTGAGGACACATTGGATGGCAAGATATTTAGATGTGTGGTTGATGGTAGTTGTAATACTGCTACAACAGATGCAATTGAGTTTGTAGTGTTGCCATCCCCATACTTTGCTACTAACCCTTCCGATATTCAAGTGAAAGCCTTGGCAAACGCTACATTTACCGTTAGTGCTGCAGGACGGAACTACAGTATGTACTGGCAAGCTTCAACTGATGGCGTTAATTTTGTAAACATAAATGACAACGCTATTTATAGCGGTACCAAAACAAAAACACTAACTATAAAAAGTGTTTTGCCAGCTTATGATGGGGATATATTCCGCTGTATCTTAAAATCGAATGAAATGGCCTGTAACTCAGTAAGAGATACTAGTGATGTAGCTAAATTGACAATTGACATACCTACTTCGGTTAATGAACTACAGGTTAATAATGAAGTGAATATTTATCCTAACCCGGTTGCAGATGCATTGCACTTTACTGCTCCTGCCGAATATACCAGCGTAAATATTTACGATTTGAATGGAAAGTTAATGCTGGCACAACAGTTGAATGTTAACACAGTCTCTGTATCATCTTTACCTGCCGGTATGTATGCGGCTATTTTTTATAGCGATAACAAGCAAGAACGCCATCAGTTCATTAAGAAATAATATTTTAATATATAAGAAGAGGGTCTGCAATTTGCAGACCCTCTTCTTATATATCAGGATCATAAACTACAGATGGCAGCTTGTTAAAATAGCGCCACCGGTGTTTTGGTTTTCATAACCTTCGCATGCATCTTTTGCATCAGCACGTGTTTGGTCAGGCAGCGATTGTGTGTAAGTAGTACTTGTGCCGCCTACAGATGAGGTACATGTACATGTATAATCTTTTTTGCAGCTTGTAAAAACCACCGTACCTAGTAGCAGCCCGCTAATAATAATTGCTTTATAACTTTTCATAGTTGCTTTGTTTAGATAATGACATATTAAAATATCATACCAATAGGTTAAAATATCATACCAGTGGTGTATGGGGATAAGTATAGTAATGGTTTGTAGCTAATTAAGTATTTTTACTGCCTGTGTCGCTATATATCACTTCTCTCAATTCAGGTAGTAATGGCAATTGCTACTATATAGGCAATGAGCACGATGCTGTGCTTGTAGATGCAGGGATTTCTTGTCGTGAAACCGAGAAACGCATGGCCCGGCTAGGGCTATCAATGAAAAATATCAGGGCAATATTTATCTCGCATGAGCATAGTGACCATATAAAAGGTTTGCCTGTATTGGCTGAAAAATATAAGCTACCCGTTTATATAACAAGGCATACCTATAACAACAGTGATATGCTAATTGATGCAAGCTTACTGAATTTTATATCAGTAGGTGCAACAGTTAATATAAATCAGATATGTATAACTGCTTTCAGCAAGATTCATGATGCTATAGAGCCCCAGAGTTTCATTGTTAAACACAATAGCGTAACAGTAGGTGTTTTTACAGATATTGGTAAAGTATGCAATGATGTCATAAGCCATTTTAAACAATGCCATGCAGCATTTTTAGAGGCTAATTATGATGCAGAAATGCTGGATGATGGTAAATATCCTATTTATCTTAAAAACAGGATACGCGGAGGAAAAGGGCATTTATCAAATACACAGGCTTTTTCCTTATTCAAAGAGCATGCCCCCCAGCACATGTCTCACTTGCTACTTGCACATCTCTCGCAAGATAATAATTGTCCGGAATTAGTAAAAAAGCTTTTTACAGCTGCGACTGCTAATGTAAATATCGTGGTAGCGACACGTTATTGCGAAACAGGCTTATATCATGTAACCGCAACAGACACTCAGGCTCCTGTATATCGGGCTGAACATTATACACGACAGGCCACACTATTTTAAGCAAAGAATTTTCTCCCAATTAGTTTGTAAGTCAAGTATTTGGGTAGTAATTTTTCGGTTACCCAGAATTGTATAATGAAAGTATCGCCCGCTGAAAGAATTGATGTATTAAATATAGGATTGATTTTTCTTGCTGCTGCTTTTTCAAGGGTCATTCCTTTCGCGTTGTTTTTATTTAGTTATGCCATACTAGGTTATTAGAGGATATGCTATTCCTTATATTCAGGATAAACTCCAATACATAGGTTGAGGCAGCGGTGCATTATTTTGGAAATCAAATGACATCAAGTAAAAGCAAATCGGAATTTTATTGTAAGAACCAGCTAAGTTTAGTTTCCAACGGGATGACAATGGATTTAAGCTGGTTTGTTTATTCTCGTGATTATTTATTTTAGAATTTTCAGCAATTGATCGATGAAAGAAGTTTGCCGGGGATTTATTTTATTTTTTGCTTCAGTAATAGTAAACCAAGCGCCTTTATCTACTTCAGCTATTTCTATTTGCTTATTGCTTTTGGGTGGCCATTCTATAAGTGTAGTATTACTCTTTATGGTATTGGGGTCTATATCGCCTTCTACAGCCCAGGCTTGAACTATTTTACCACTTTTTTGTTTTATAGGGTTTAATTCAATGAAGTTTCCATCAATTTCATGACTTGTTTCTTCTTTAAATTCCCGCTTAGCACAATCCAAAGGAGTTTCTTTCTTATCAGTATATTCTCCTTTAGGTATTGACCATGCTCCTGCATCCTTATTTTTCCAGAAGGGGCCGCCCGGGTGCACAAGAAATACTTCAGGCTTTTTGTCACTTAATCTATACAGCAAAAGGCCTGCACTTGTTTTCATTTTAACAGCAGATTTAGCTAATACGCATTTTATGCTGCAATATTTTTGTGTTGCTTAAGATATTCGTCAACAGCTATAGTTATCGGACCTACTTCATATATGGCTTCACGTATATCATCAATAGAAGTGTTGAACCGTTCTTGCCAATATTTTAATTCTGCTTCATTCTTCAGGTTGATCCTTGTTGCGTCTTGTGGCCAGTAGTTTGTGTTTTGAGGGTACATACTCTGTTGTTTACAAAGTAGTATTCCAAATCCGTGCCAATAATTTATTGACAATAAATGGCGCTATTGTTTAGCGTGATAATGTGTAATCCTGAATATCCAGCCGTGCAAAAAACTCCTCTTCATTGATCTCCTTTACTTCGCCGGGTTGTAAGTGTGACAGTTCAAGCTGCTCGATAGATACGCGTATAAGCCTTTTGCAGCGGTGATTTATAGCATTTACCATTTTACGTATCTGGTGAAATTTGCCTTCGGTAAGTGTAATACGCAGCCATGTATAGGGGGTATAATCTTTTGATTCAAAAGGATTTTTAAACAACCCTTCCGGTACTGGTATAATATCTACTTCGCAAGGCGTGGTTATATAATTGCCACCACCTTTTATGCGTATAGAGATACCATTTCGTAAAGCCATCAAGCTTTCCTGGCTTACTGAGTACCGTACTTTTACAAGATAAGTACGCTTATGCAGCTTTTCACCTTGAAATAACAGCCGTGTAACTTTTTTATTGGTAGTAAGCAGCAACAATCCTTCCGAGTCTTTATCGAGTCTGCCAATAGCATGTATGCCTTCCGGGAAAGCGTAGTTTAGGTCGTGCAAGCCCACCATATCACCGCTAATGAATTGGGATAGCATGTTGCTGGGTTTATTGATAAGAAAGTACCGGTGCATACTGGTGAATGATGATTTTATACCCGAAACAAAAAAGCCTCCAAGTACTACTTGAAGGCTTTTGTGGTGTGGGAGGGACTACACATCCCTTTATCTTATTTCCCACAATTCCTATCAAATATATTACTGGTATGGGCTTTATTGGATATTGATGTGTCAATCGTTATCATTGACTACCACAAGATAAACAATATTTGTTCCCTGAAATGTCCCTTGCTAAATATTACCTTCATGTCGTAAGCTAGAGATGGATCATCTGCTGTAATTCTTCTACTGATAGATATCTGCCATTATGCTTTTTATGCAACATTCTATGGCAGTTAGCGCAGACCATAGCCAAATCATCTATTCTCGTAATCCTTACACCTCCTGTAGATATCGGAATTTTATGATGGCACTCTATAAATCCGGCCCCAAGCATTGGATATCGTTCTGAGAAATTAAATTGACATACCTCACAATGGAGTCTATTCTCAATTCTAGCCCTCTCCTTCGCTCTACTTACTATTTCCTTATCACGCTCCTTATATCGGTGTAGTTTCATTTTTTCTCGCTCCGCTCCTTCTTCCGCTTCATAGTCCTCTAAATCATTTATAATTGACAGGTTATGTATAGTTGTATCAATATTTGGGTCAACCTCATTAAATATTTCCCATAAATACTGCTTCTTTTGCGCTAGGCTATAATCTACACCCGAACGCCGTTCAATCTTATTGATACCACATATTTGACCTCTATTAGGCTTAAAGAACTTCCACTCGCGAGGGACAATGTATGCTGGGTTTGCTTTTCCTACAACCGTGACTGGCCTGAAATAAGGTCGCACAGGTGAGTGGTCGTTATAAACGTCATGATTTGTTGGTGTAACAAGATGAGTAACGCACGGACCACCAGGATGGTTACCATGTGGGAGCAATGTTTGAAAAATAACAATTAACTCACCGGGTTGAGGTTTTTTATAATTTTTTGGGTACCATTTTTTATTGTTAGGAAAGTGTAAATCAAAGACATCGCTCACACCATATTCAGTGTAGGCCCAATCAGCGCCGCCATCACGAGTCACACTTTTAACCCATTTTATATCTTCAGCAGTATACATCTTGTAAGATTTGAAAGAAAGTTATAAAGGATGTTTTTAATGTCAATACCGTGTTTTCACCCTTGTTTGCTGCGAGTGGTTTTACTAATTTGCTCAAAATTTTTCTGACAGGTATTATTATAGTAATTATATATTAATATTTTCAGTAAAAAATATTGATTTGCAATCCCCAATATTCAATTTCACACCCGAACAACTTGCCCGTCAAAAAATTGACAGGCAGCTAATTGATGCAGGGTGGTTATTGCAATCTAAAACAGAAATTAACCTCAATGCTGGTATTGGTGTTGCTATTCGAGAGTATCAAACTGATGTTGGACCAGCTGATTATATTCTTTTCGTTGATAAAAAACCTGTAGGGGTAATTGAGGCAAAGAGAGAAGATGAGGGATTACACCTACGGGGTGTACATGAGGCACAAACAGAAGAATATTCCACGGCCAAGCTAAAGTATCTCAAAAATGATCCCTTAGTGTTTTTATATGAGAGTACGGGTGAGCTAACACACTTTACAGATCATAGAGACCCAAAGCCACGATCCCGTTCCACATTTTTCTTTCACCGCCCCGAAACACTTAGGGAATGGGTGAAGCAAGGCGAAACAATAAGAACAAAGCTTAGGCATATGCCTAAGCTTATTATAGATCGCTTACGGGATTGCCAAGTAAACGCTATAACAAATCTCGAAAACTCTTTTGTTCATAATCGCCCCCGTGCTTTGATCCAGATGGCTACAGGATCTGGTAAAACATTTACTGCGATTACATCTATTTACAGGCTGCTTAAATATGCAGGTGCTAAAAGGGTATTGTTTTTAGTAGATACTAAAAACCTCGGGGAGCAGGCAGAGCAGGAGTTCATGGCGTATGAGCCTAATGACGATAACAGGAAATTTACAGAGTTATACACTGTGCAACGCCTACGTAGCGCATATATAGCTAACGATGCTCAGGTATGTATAAGCACGATCCAGCGTATGTACTCAGTGCTTAAGAGTGAGGAGTTAGATGAGGCTGCTGAGGAGGATAATCCTAATGAAAGCCGTTTTGAGCCAAAGGAGCCTGTGCCTATTGCGTATAATCCTAAAGTGCCTATTGAGCAGTTTGATTTCATAGTGATAGATGAGTGTCACCGCTCGATATATAACCTTTGGAAGCAGGTGCTTGACTATTTTGATTCATTTCTTATAGGCCTTACTGCTACACCCGATAATCGCACATTTGGTTTCTTTAACCAAAATGTAGTAAGTGAATATGGCCATGAGCAAGCTGTACTGGATGGGGTAAATGTTTCTTATAATGTTTATCAAATTGAGACTGAAATAACGAAAAAAGGTGGAGTTATATGGAAAGGAGAATATGTGGATCACAGGGAGAAATTATCTCGCAGTAAACGCTGGCAGCAGCTAGATGATGATGTTCAATACAATAACAAACAGTTAGATAAACAAGTAGTAAATCCTAGCCAAATACGTCTTATCATTAAAACGTTTAGAGAGCATCTACCTCAGATGTTTCCTGATAGGTACGATGCGGATGCCAATTTTGAAGTGCCTAAGACCTTAATTTTTGCTAAGACTGATAGCCATGCTGATGATATCATAGAAATAGTACGGGAAGAGTTTGGTGAAGAGAATAAGTTCTGCCGTAAGATTACTCACCGGGCTGATGATCCTAAAGGGACGCTGGCCCAGTTTCGCAACGACTACCATCCCCGTATTGCTGTAACGGTAGATATGATAGCTACTGGTACTGATGTGAAGGCCATAGAGTGCCTGTTATTTATGCGTGACGTGAAAAGCCGCAATTACTTCGAACAGATGAAAGGCAGAGGTACTCGTATTATTTCGCTTGATGAATTAAAAAAGCGTTCTCCTGCTGCTAAGTTTACTAAAGACCATTTTGTAATAGTAGATGCCATAGGGGTCACTAAAACCCTTAAGACTGATAGCTGCCCTATGGAAAAGAAACCTTCCATACCGCTAAAGGATTTGCTAGGGGCTGTGACTGTGGGCGTTCGGGAGGAAGAGGTCTTCACCTCTCTTGCAGGCCGTTTAATACGCCTAGATAAACAACTCACTGAAAAAGAACACAAGCAATTTGCGCAGAAAACGGGTGGTAAGACAATGGTCGATATAGCACGTGCTTTACTTAACGCCCACGACCCGGATATACATGAAAGCATAGAACGCGAAATGTCTGCTAAACTAGC
>CBFGNI010000065.1:0-12973 GCA_965650105.1 uncultured bacterium
ATGGTGGTGATGAAATGTTCCAGGGTTATGGTATGTACACCTGGGCCAACCGTTTGAATAAGCCCATGGTAAAAGCATTCCATAAACCTTTATATCAGCTTACGCAATTCGGTAACGGTCGTTTAAAGCGTGGTGGGCAGCTGTTCAATTACCCTTCTGCGCATCGTATACATACACACATCTTCTCGCAAGAGCAGTATTTCTTCAGCGAGCAGGAATTGAACAAACTATTATCGAATACAAGTTTCGATTTTACAGAGGTTAATAAAACAGTCAACCCACCCAATTCAACAGCAGCAGAACGCCAGGCGTTTTGGGATTTTGAACATTACCTGAAAGATGATTTGTTAGTAAAGGTAGATAGAGCAAGTATGCAATATTCATTAGAGACACGTGTGCCTTTACTGGATATTAATTTGATAGAATTTGCCCTGAACCTCGACTATAACTTAAAAGTGAAAGAGGGTTACGGTACAAAGTACCTGATGAAAAAGGTACTGTATGAATTAGTGCCACGCCAGTTATTTGAGCGTCCTAAACGTGGGTTCTCAATTCCATTGAAAGATTGGCTTTTAGGCCCGCTAAAATATATGATAGATGACTACCTGGATGAAAAGGTAGTAAATGAGTTTGGCGTAGTAAATACTACCGAAGTGCAGCAGATGGTAAAACGTTTTAAAGGTGGTGAAGGTTATCTCTATAACCGTATATGGGTACTGGTGATACTGCATTGGTGGTTAAAGAAAAATAAAATATAAATTTGGTACATGGATAGTAAGCTTACCGTATTTGTAATTAGCCTCAAGCGGTCGCCGGAGCGTAGGGAGCATGTTAAAAAACACCTGGATAGCATTGGTCTTGAATTTGAGTTTTTTGATGCGGTATATGGTAAGGAGCTTTCTGAAGACCAAATAGATGAGTTATGCGATAGGGAAGCAATAAAAAATGCACCTCATTGGCTTACACCAAGTGCAATAGGTTGTTCTTTATCTCATTACGGTGTTTACCAGGAGATCATAATGCGTAATCTGCCATATGCACTTGTACTGGAAGACGATATTCTTTTCAATAAAGATTTTGTAGCCTGCCTTGATACTACAGCAAAGCAAATGAAAGAAAATGAGTTGATGCTGTTATATTACCAAAGTTGGGAACCACTAAAACTGGCATCAAATAGCAAGAAAGAATTGTGTGGTAAATATGTTACCTATGTGCCTAAAGATATGTACCAGCCAATATGTGCTGCAGCATATTTAATAACACAAGCAGCCTGTAAAACTTTTTCAAAGGCCATATTACCTGTTCGCCTATGTGCCGATACATGGGGTAAATATGCTGACCTCAATGCGTTTGAAAACTTCTCTTGTGTGTACCCACGTGCGGTAGATACTACCGATGCCAAATCAACAATAGACTATATTGGTAATTCCCGCATAGCAGGTATCATGCGCTGGATAGACCGTAACAAAATATTTCCTGCCTACCAGATATTGAAAATGAAGCGCAACCGCAACAGGCAGAATATGATGAAAGTTCAATTCGTTTCTTAATGCCGGGTACTGAAAAAGATACTGTCTTATTCATCTCTTATGATGGTATGACCGACCAGCTGGGGCAATCGCAGATATTGCCTTATTTGTTTGGTATATCAGCAAGTGGCAGGTATGATATTACTTTATTGAGCTTCGAGAAAAAGAATCGTTTAGAACAACACGGTGATCACATCCGTAAAATTTGTACCGATAATAATATAGACTGGCAACCACAGATTTTCCATACGCAACCACCTATACTGGCTAAGTATTACGACCTGTACAACATGAAGCGCAAAGCTTTCGACTTGTACAAAAAAAAGAAATTCAAGATCATTCATTGTCGCAGTTATTTGTCTATTGAGATAGGCCTGGCACTAAAAGAAAAATTTGGCTGCAAAGTGTTGTTTGATATGCGTGGTTTTTGGGTAGACGAACGTGTGGATGGTGGGCTTTGGGATCTCAACAAGCCTTTATACCGAACAGCATATAAGTCGTACAAAAAGAAAGAGAATCATTTCATTACCCATTCCGATCATATCATCAGCCTGACAAAAGCAGGCGAAAATGAAATGAAGAAATGGGATGGATATAATAAGCAGGTGCCGATAACAGTAATACCCTGTGCCGCCGATTTCGATGTGTTTTCTTTAGTACATGAAGTAGAAAAAATTAAAGCAAGAGAACGTTTAGGTTTTAGTAAAGAGGATCTGGTATTAAGTTACCTGGGTTCTTTGGGAACATGGTATTTGCTCGATGAAATGCTCGATTTCTTTAAAGTAGTAAAGCAACGATATACAAATGCAAAGTTCCTATTCCTTACAGCTGAACCAGCTGAAATGATCTACAACAAAGTAAAAGAGAAGGGTATAGATGCAGCAGATATAAAGGTTATGTTTGCTAAACGCGATGAGGTGGCACGGCTTACTAAATCTTCTGATATGAGCCTTTGCTTTATCAAGCAGGCATATTCAAAACTGGCAAGTTCACCCACCAAATTGGGCGAACTACTTGCAATGGGTATACCTGTTATATGCAATGGCAAAATTGGGGATGTGGAAGAAATAATAAATATGACAGGTGGGGGATTGGTATTGCCCGAATGCAGGGAACCATATTACAGTAAAGCTGTAAAGCAACTACCGGAAGTATTAACTCATTCACCAGCAGAAATACGTGCTAAAGCTGAAAAATATTACGACCTGAAAGACGCAGTGCATAAGTATATGAATGTGTATGATGAATTGTTAAACCATGGCTAAAGAAGCAAAGAATATAGCGCTGTTCGATGTGTGCGATACATTGTATTACTCTAATACAACTTTCGATTTTATATATTTCTATATAAAGAATTATCGTCCTGAAAACCTGCCTAAGTTCAAAAGGCTATTGAATAAAAATTCACTGGGCTTTTGGTTCAATATTGCATTGGCTAAATTTTTAGGTAACGATGTAATACGGAACAGGGCAGTAAAAATGCTGAAAGGCGTTTCGAAGCAAGAGCTTTATAAAGCAGGCAAAGAATTTACTGAAGTGCTTACCTCGCAAAAAAAGATAGAAGAAACGCACAGGCTTATGGAAGCCTATCAGGGTAATGGTTACCAGATCGTTTTATGCTCTGCCAGTATCGATCCTGTAGTGCACAATATAGCTGACGAATTAGACGCGGGGTATTATTGTACGATGCTTGGATATGATAATAAAGATATATGTACCGGTATAATAGTACGTGACCTTACCGGCAAAAAATATGATGCTTTACAACACGATATGGGCATGGCTGGCATAGGAGAGATAGCAGCAGTATCTGACAATAGCTCTGACAGGCCCTTGCTTGCTATGGCGCAGAAAAAGCATATAGTTGTGTATCAGGAGGCTGATAAAGATATATGGGGTGGAATGGATGGTAGCTTTATCTTACTAAAAAAACGCCCGTACTTATATGAGTGAGTTGCTTAAATATTTATTGCCATTCACCTATTTCTGGAGCAGCCGCCTTACAGGGAAGAAAGATTTTCTTTTTCACTTTTGGTATGAGTGGCTGATATGTGTGCTACTGCTTGCTTATAATTACGATTGGGATATTCTCCTCGCTATAAAGAATTTTTTCCTTGGTTATTTTGCTTTCATAAGTATTTATGAATTAGGCTACCTGGCTAACGATATCTATGCAGTTAGAAATGAGGAGAATCCGAGGCTGAGAATAAAGAACTTCAACCCATCGA
The DNA here is from genome assembly GCA_965650105.1 of uncultured bacterium. Classification (GTDB taxonomy): domain Bacteria; phylum Bacteroidota; class Bacteroidia; order Chitinophagales; family Chitinophagaceae; genus Polluticoccus. The sequence continues at coordinate 3,758 of CBFGNI010000065.1, forward strand.
ATGCAATAATTGGCATCTGGGTTACTTTCAGGCTACTTGTGTTTGTAGCTATCGCGTACTATTTGCAGGTATTAACCAGCAATATATGGTGGTTCTTTTATGCTAGCCTTGCTGTCGTTTATTATCTGCATAATGTTATTACCAACAAGCAACTGAAGCTTGCTACTTTCTTTCAATTGGCATTCTTCCGTTTTTTTGCGCCCATATTTATATTCCTGAAGCCTGAACTATGGCATCTCGTCTTACTGCCAGTGTTGATAGATTACGTACTATACCGTAGCCTTACCTATATGGATAGTAAAGGTTTGCTGAATATGCCGGACAGACCGCTGATAAAATTCAAGATCAACTATTACCTCTTATTTTCTTTTATCATCATGTTTTTTGCTGCCTACCAGCAAAATTATTTCCCTATTATCATACACGCATACTATCTTGTTTTCTGGCTGGGCTTAGGTGTTATTGCTAAAAACAAGAACGCCACACAAAACGATTAATGTTCAAACTTACCAGAAGAAGAAAAATTTCCGTCTTGGTGAATTGTATTTGAAGTACATGATAATAAGTGCCGCACCATAAAAGGGCAGGCATGGAATGCGGTAACGGGAAAGGGTACCGAAGTTGAATGATGAAAGCCCTACAGCAAACCCGAATATCAATGTGAAGATCAGGCAGAACTGTACGTTCGGGTCTTCAGATATAGCTTTCCATGTTTTTGACAGGCCTAGCGAAAAGACAACCTTAAGCGTCAATACTAATATCGCCAGAGCCTCAAATGCCGATAAGAATTGTATTATTTTTTTCGTTTCCCATATATATGGGCGAAATAGTGTTACGTTAACCGCAACCGGGAATTTTTTTAGCATGCCAACTATCGTGGGGTCAAATGCGCCAAGATCATACGTGGCGCTTTGATCTTGCGACGTTACATTAATCCAGTCGCGGGTGGTAACAACAGTATTGGCAACATTCTCTAAAGAATAGCGGCCAAGGCTTGCTGACAAGCGGCCGCTTAGCAATATAAAGCCTATTACCATAATAGCTCCTAAAGACCCTTTGATCATGAAGCGTACCGATTTGAGCTTAATTGTATGCAGGTAGTTAAAAAGTATCCAAAGCGATAAGGCCGGTGCAAATGCCATGAGAATGTACACCTTTACTTTGGCTAATAGCATAAAACTTAGTAGCCATAACGCTACATAGCTTAGTTTAAATTGCCGTATAGTAAGCATGCGAAACGTGGTATATGTAAGCCACCCTATGGCAAACATGCATATTGTATCCTTAAATATACCTGAGCCCCACATGAATGTGCTGGGTATAAAGAGCACTGCTATCGCCAGTTGTTTGGAAAGGTGTGGGTATTGGCCGGCAAAAGTGCGGTATAAAGCCCATACACCTGTATAAGAAAGTGCAGCAAACAATACTGATGTTGGAAGGTATGTGGTAAAAGTGAAAGCACCTAAAAATGCGGCAAGCCGCTCAACGGTGAATTCAGCAGGTGAATCGTACCAATACAATTGTGAAAGGTACTCAGCATAGTCGCCATCGTACCAATTGGGAATGTGCAGTACAAGCCCTAACCATTTAAAGACGGATTCTTTCATGGCGCTGTTGATTATCTGGGTATGTTTAAAATATTCCAGCGTATCACCATAGCCACCGTAGTAGTATTGATAGAGCATAGAAATGCCAACGGCACCAACTATTTTTACGGTAAGGCCGGGAATGAAATAAGGCCTCCACGGGTGGTTCCATGGATAATATTTAGCACGTATTTTATAAGCGATCGTATATACAATAACTATGTAAAACGGCAACAGGAAGTAATCTAATAATGTAATATATTGCATGTACTATCTCTGGTTGAGCAATAAAAATAAACGTGATAGTATTATAAAGTATTATGTGTGGAATTACTGGTTATTATGCATTTACAGCAAATTCCGTTGCCAACTTAACAAAAATAAATGATTCTACCGAAAAGCTCTTACTAAGGGGGCCGGATTCCGGCGGCACTTTTTGTAATGATAACATTGCATTAGGGCATCGCAGGCTTTCTATTATCGATACATCGGCCAACGGTAGCCAGCCTATGACTGATATTAGTGGAAGGTATAAAATTGTTTTTAATGGTGAGATATTTAATTATATAGAGCTATATAACACACACCTGGAAGAAAAAATACCACACCTCAAGTCCGAATCTGATACTGAAATACTTTTATATCTGCTTATTGAATACGGCGCACAATGCCTTGCATGGCTAAGTGGTTTTTTTGCGTTTGCGTTTTATGATAGTGAAACCGGAGATGTGATAATAGCGCGCGATAGGTTTGGGAAAAAGCCATTGCTATTTTACCGTAACTCAGAATGCCTTGCTTTTGCCTCCGAGATGAAATCGCTGCTGGCTTACGGCATACCTAAAGAGATCGACTATACCGTACTACATGAGTACTTGCAGCTAAACTATATACCACAGCCTAAAAGCATTTTTAAAGGTTGTGAAAGATTGATGCCAGGGCATTATATGAAGGCAAACAAGTTTGGAGATATTACTATCAGCGAGTATTACAAACTGGAGATACATAAGGAAAGATATGGCGATGATACTTATGAACAAGCGCAGCAAAAAATAATTGATCTTTTAGATCAGTCAGTGCAGGAACGGTTGATAGCAGATGTACCCCTGGGTGCTTTTTTAAGTGGGGGTATCGATTCTTCAGTTATTGTCGCCCTGGCCACACGTCATACCCCGCATCTCAATACCTTTTCTATCGGGTATAAAAACAATCCTTTTTTCGATGAGACAGCATACGCCAGGCTTGTAGCAACCCGTTACAACACCAACCATACAGTGTTCTCATTGTCTAACAATGATTTTCTGGAGCATGTACATGACGTCCTCGATTATTTAGATGAGCCATTTGCAGATTCATCAGCTATACCTACTTATATACTTTGTAAAGAAACGCGTAAACATGTAACAGTTGCCCTGAGCGGAGATGGTAGCGATGAAATGTTTTCAGGTTACAATAAACATGCGGCAGAATACAAGGTGCGGCAAAATTCGATAGCTAACTCTGTTATTAAAGCTGGCCTGCCGATATGGGGCATGATGCCACGCAGCAGGGGAGGGAAGCTTACTAATCTGTTCAGGCAGCTGCATCGCTTTGCTGAAGGGACCAGTATGACTGCTAAAGATAGGTATTGGCGTTGGGCGTCCATCAATACCGCTGAAAATGCAGCAGGCTTACTTAGTGAAGCTAGCAGGAAAAAAATTGACGTTCAGGCAGAAGGTGAACTACGTGATAAATTATTAGCTGCTATTGAAAGCAGCGATTTCAACGAGGTATTGCTAACCGATATGAATCTGGTATTAACCGGCGATATGCTGGTGAAGGTGGACCAGATGAGTATGGCCAACAGCCTGGAAGTACGTTGCCCCTTTCTTGATTATAAGGTAGCTGATTATGTTTTTAGTATTCCGCCTCAATATAAGATAGATGGAGGCATGAAGAAAAAGATACTCCAGGATGCTTTCAGGCCTATGCTCCCCGAGGAGTTATATAAACGGCCTAAACATGGCTTTGAAATTCCTCTGTTGGGGTGGTTAAAGAATGAATTGTGGGGTTTAATTAACGATGACCTTCTTAACGATAACTTTGTTGCAGAACAAGGTATTTTTGATGTAAGTGCTATTAAGAACTTAAAGAAAAAGCTTCAAAGCAATAATCCCGGCGATAGCCACGCCACAATTTGGGCGCTTATCGTGTTTCAACATTGGTGGAAGAAATACTATTTATAATTTCATTATTTCCATAAGTCATTTGCATTTTATAATATTACGCCTCGTAAAGTAAAACACTTTTTTACAAGGTTGCTGAATTCAAAACATAGTTAATGGCTCGTCCTCGTGTGCTTAGAATATTGAATCGCTTGATAATTGGTGGTCCTGCCATTAATGCAACCTATCTTACAAAATATCTCGATCCGGAATTTGAAACCATGTTGGTGATAGGTGGTAAAGACGACCACGAGCAGGATGCCGTACACCTAACCCAACGCCTGGGTATTACACCTGTGGTAGTACCTGAAATGCGCCGCAATATCAACCCGATAAACGATAGCCGCGCTTATCAAAAAGTAAAAGCTATTATTGAAGACTTTAAGCCCGATATAGTGCATACTCATGCGGCAAAGTCCGGTGTTATAGGTCGTACTGCTGCAGAAGCTGCTAAAGTACCGGTAATACTGCATACTTTTCATGGCCACGTGTTTCACCACTATTTCAGCAAATGGCAAACAGATACCTTTATTCGTATTGAAAGGTTTCTGGCGAAAAAATCGACCGGTATCATTGCTATCAGCGAAAGCCAAAGACACGATCTTTCAACAGTATATAAAATATGCGAAGACGATAAGATCAAGATCATTCCACTTGGCCTTGACCTGGATCTTATACAAACTGAACAAGATGCCAAACGCTTTATGTTCAGAAGTACTTATGGTTATGAAGATGATGAAATTGTAATAGGGATAATTGGCCGTATAGTACCTATTAAAAATCACTCATTATTTGTGGAGGCTGCTGCAAGGGTTTTAGTTGAAACCGATAAGAGAATAAAATTACTTATTGTGGGTGATGGGGATATGAGGCCAAATATGGAACGTGAATTTGAGAACCTTAATATACCATACTCCTATTATCCTGTTGATAAGAAAATTTCCACCGCTACATGTATATCGTGGCAGGAAAATGTAGATGAAATATTAGCCGGGTTGGATATTGTGGTGCTTACATCTCACAACGAAGGCACACCGTTATCACTTATTGAAGCGCAGGCAGCATCGCGCCCGGTAGTATCTACCAATGTAGGCGGTGTCAGCGATATAGTAATAAATGGCGAAACAGGGTATATAACAGAGCCCGGCGATAAAGAAAGCCTTGCTGCTGCACTTATCAGGCTTATTGATAACCCCGAATTACGTAAAAGCTTTGGTCAGAAAGGAAGAATACATGCTACTAACAATTTTTCTTACCAAAGATTGGTACGCGATATGGCAGCATACTACTACGAACAAATGGAGAAGGCTAAAAAAAGATAAAGACGGCAAAATGACACTTAAGACTAATATAATATTTTCTAACTTTATTAAAATATCCCCCATACCTCATGTCTAGTAATCCAATTAAGGTCCTTTATGTGGATGACGAGGAAAATAACCTGGTTAGCTTTAAGGCTACTTTCCGTCAAAACTATACTGTTTTGGTAGCGCAAAGCGCTGGTGCGGCGTTGGATATTTTAGAGCAACATCCCGACATAAAAGTTGTTATTACCGATCAGCGTATGCCTGAAATAACGGGTATAGAATTCCTGGAGCAGGTACGTAAAAAGTATCCTAAACCTGTAAGAATGTTGATAACGGGTTATACAGATATTGAATCGGTTATTGGCGCCATAAATAAAGGGAATGTTTACAGGTATATTAAAAAGCCTTGGGTTGAGCAGGATCTTAGGGTGGCAATAGAAGAAGGATATAAGCATTACATGACCCATTCGCTGCTTATAAAAAAGAATGAAGAGCTGCAGAATGCCTACAATGCGCTCGATGAGTTTGCCTACAGTATAACGCATGGTCTTCGGGATCCTATTTTGAGCGTTATTAGCATTGTGGAAATTGCAAAAAATACAGAAGATGTTACTCCTGAAGTAACAGAGCTGCTGGATATGGTTTGCCAATCGATGCTACAATTAGATAGCTTTATTAAAAATACGCACGACTATCACAGGCTTACAACCGATGGTATGGAAATAAAGCCCCTCTGGGTGAAGGATGTGATGACGGGTATAGAAGATATATACGATATAGAAGCTGTTGTAAACAATGTAGCCTTTACAAAAAATGTAAAACAGGATACGATTGTCAATTCAAGCGAACTGGTACTGAATATTGTAGTAAATAATCTATTGGGCAATGCGTTTAAAAACTACGTTGGTGGTACCGATGGTAATTTTGTAGATCTTGATATAGAAGTAACACCCCAGAATATCATAATACAATTAAAAGATAACAGTACCGGCTTACCGGAATCTTACATTAAGGACGTATTTGAAAGCAGTGAAAGGCGCAATGAGGTTCACCGTACCACATTGAGCCTGCATAATGTAAAAGATGCAGTGCAGTTGATGGGAGGTAAAATTACCTATCATCTTGAAGGGAATGTGAATATTTATAAAGCCGAAATACCGGTAAAAAACCAAGCGTAATGAGCAGCGAAGTAAAGAATTTCATCATTGTTGATGACTATGCTTTCAATAGTATGATAGCTGAGAAAATGCTAAAGAGCATTGCCCCCGATATACATTTCAAATCGTTTCTCTATGCACAGGAGGCGTTGAACTATGTTAAGGATAATGATCTTGAAAAAGTCACTATTCTTATTGATATACAAATGCCATATATGTCAGGCTTTCAGTTTATAGAGGCATTCGAAGGCCTGCCCGACGAAAAAAGGAAAAACTATAGCATTTATATCTATTCTTCTACAGTAAATGAAGAAGATAAAATGAAAGCAAGTAGCCATGCAATAGTGAAGCAATTTTTGCCTAAACCTCTTACATTCGATGCGCTTAAGCAAATACTGGGTAAAGCTACTGCTGCTTAGGTTTTAAGGAGTGATGTATATATCGGGTGTGGTAACTATGTTGCTTTTATGTCCCGCCCTGTCCAGTACTTGTATATCGAAGTGCAATGTATCGCCTTCGGGGTGGCTATCTCTTGCAAAAAAGTAAAACCCGGCAGATAAGATAATATCCCCTCTGCCGGAAATGCCCTTGCCGGCGTCTTTTATATCATTAGGTATTGGCGGTAAATACAATCTTAAGGTGTCTTCAGGCAAACCGGTATGCCGGCTATCTATCATTATCACATCAGGTATGCCCGTATTCTCGTCGTTACCAAGGTCAGCATTATTGTCGGCTATTTTTAGAGATATAATTAGCGTATCTTCGATGACGCCGGAACGCACTGTATTGGTTGACATACCCAATAGATTTATAACCGGGGCTTCAGGCCCAGTATTGCTTTTACCGCACGATATCAAAAACAAACTGAAGAAAGCAACTATACTCAGAAATCTTATCATACATACCAAAGTTAATCAATGTGTCCTATAAAATGGCGTTAAATACACAGCAGTATTTACATAAAATAAACGCTGAAAACTTTAATTCTATTGCGCTCGGTCTGTTTAAAACACAGTACCATGATAATGCTATTTACCGGGGCTTTGTTGATGCGCTTAAGATTAATATTTCCCGGGTAAAGGAAATAACGCATATACCATTTTTACCAATTTCATTTTTTAAAACGCACAAGGTGGTAACAGGGAGTATGGGGCAACCTGCTCTTCTGTTTGAAAGCAGCGGTACCACCGGCGATATTCCCAGCCGCCATTTTGTGGCAGATGAATTTATTTATGAGCAAAGTCTCTTAGACGGTTTCAGGCAGTTTTATGGCAATCCTGAAGATTATACTATACTGGCTTTGCTGCCATCTTACCTGGAGCGTAAAAACGCATCATTGGTACACATGGCCAAAGTGCTGATGCGTGAAAGCAAGCATGCTGCAAATGGTTTCTACCTGGATGAATGGGATCATTTGTACGAAACTATTCTATCGCTTGAAGCGGCAGGTCAAAAAATACTATTGCTGGGTGTCACTTTTGCCTTGCTCGATTTTGCCGACGCACACTCCATGCAGTTGAAGCATACAGTTGTAATGGAAACGGGTGGTATGAAGGGTAGAAAAGAAGAATGGACACGCCAGCAGGTACATGAATTTCTAAAACAACGATGGCAGCTAACTGATGTACATTCTGAATACGGCATGACTGAACTACTGTCACAAGCCTATGCCAGGACCGATGGTATTTTTCATGCTACCCGCACATTTAAGGCTTTAGTAAGAGATATGAACGATCCACTAGATGTGAAAGCTTCCGGCCTAGGTTGTTTGAATATTATCGACCTCGCCAATATACATTCTTGCTCATTTATTGCTACCGATGACATAGGCAGGTTGAATGCTGACGGCAGCTTTGAAGTATTGGGCAGGGTGGACCATGCTGCGCTACGTGGCTGTAGTTTGATGGTTGTTTGAAAAAAATAAAAAGTAGTTGTTAGTTAACAACCAGGCTATTATCTTTGCAGCCCTAAGTTCTTAAAGAAGCAGATGCCCAGGTGGCGAAATTGGTAGACGCACTGTGTTCAGGTCGCAGCGTTCGCAAGGATGTGCTGGTTCGAATCCAGTCCTGGGCACGATCTCTTTTAAACCCGCTCAATTTGAGCGGGTTTTGTTTTTGGGGAACTTATCTTTTCTTATTGATCGCATTACGTACATCGTCTGCGTTCACACCTATACGATGTACAATTTCCCTCAGTTCGTCAGCACTTACATTCAATGTTTCCGACCAATATCTTAGCTCGTGTTCTTCATTCACATTTATCCGTGAACGGTCTTGTGGCCCTTTTTTACTTAAATCATCCATGGTATATTGTTTTAATGGTTAACAATACCAGGAATGCAAAAAGAATATGCCAACTATGTATGTATGCGTTTTTTCTGGAAATTCAGTATTCGGTTGATGCCAAATTAATCGGTTACCCAAGTGCATTGCAACAGTGGAGGCAATGATGGCATGCAATTTTTGCAGCCCATACAAAGCAGTTTACCATGAAAATTCTATTCTTTTTTACAATTACATGTATGTTAATTAGTTGCGGGAGTGGTGATGTAGGAGAAGGGTATCATTCCACAGATACTTCAGAACTCAACCAGAAAGCAAAAAATGTATTAAATAATACTACACCGGTAAATGACGATACAATTGGCAGGGCAGCGGAACAACCATACGTGATGGGTAGGAATAGCCTCAATACAACTACAGATAGTACGATAAAGTAAAGGATAATATTGAGTACGTGTTGTGTTAGATGGATGATATTTATAATTTGTGCTTCAAAACACAAATTATGAAATACCTTTTCTTATCATCTTTATTGTTTATTTCTCTTACATCTTGTAAAGTAGTCCGGGTAGAAGGAACACCTTCTGTAAAAGTCATCAATAGCAGTAGTGATGCAATACCTGTAATAATGGGCAATGTTCCTGATGTGCAAAAAGTTGCTGTAGTTTCGTCTGCTCCTCCAA
>CBFGNI010000066.1:0-12962 GCA_965650105.1 uncultured bacterium
ATGCCGTACCCGAAGCCGAACAAGGCTTGCAGGTAGGCCGTATCATAGCCAACCGCGCTGTGGGCGAATGGGCGCCGGGCGTCACCGTTAACCGCTATTGCGCATCAGGGTTAGAAACGATCGCTATTGCAACCGCTAAAATACAAACGGGTCAGGCCGATTGCATCATTGCAGGTGGCACTGAAAGCATGAGCCTGGTACCAACTGCCGGCTGGCGTACAATGCCCAATTACGAATTAGCGAAAGAGGTACCCGACTATTATTTAAGCATGGGCTTAACTGCTGAAGAGGTAGCTAACGATTTCAAAGTATCGCGTGCTGAGCAGGATGAGTTTGCTTACAACTCTCACCAAAAAGCGATCAATGCAATAAAAGAAGGCCATTTCAAAAAAGGCATCTTACCTATTGAAGTAAAAGAGGTATATGTAAACGAGAAAAACAAACGTGCTGAACGCAGTTACACCGTCGATACTGATGAAGGCCCGCGTGCCGATACTTCTTTGGCGGCGCTTGCCAAATTACCTGCTGTATTTGCACAAAGAGGTACGGTAACAGCCGGCAATTCTTCCCAAACATCCGATGGTGCTGCATTTGTTATTGTGATGGGTGAGAAAATGATGAACCAGCTAAAACTAAAACCATGGGGACGATTAGTAAATTGCGCCAGCGCCGGTGTTGATCCGCGCATTATGGGTATAGGCCCTGTTGCAGCGGTACCCAAGGTATTGAAACAAGCCGGTATGCAGTTGAGCGATATTGATCTTGTAGAACTGAATGAAGCCTTTGCATCACAATCAATAGCGGTAATACGTGAGCTTGGCCTGAACCCTGATATCGTAAATATAAACGGTGGTGCTATCGCTTTAGGCCACCCCTTAGGGTGCAGTGGCGCTAAGCTTACCATACAATTACTGAATGATATGGAACGCCTGAATAAACGATATGGTATTGTTACCGCCTGCGTAGGTGGCGGACAAGGCATTGCAGGCATCATCGAACGGATGTAATCATATTGTTACCTAAACACATATAATTGGTATTGCCCATTTTGCCGCTATTTTTGCATATTCATTTCAATACATGCAAAAGATAACCGGATTATTGTGCGTTCTTATTTTATTGTCTTCATCTGCCAATGCGCAGTTCAATAAGATATTCAGGAAACCGCAATTAACAGGTATGTATTTTCAGTGGGGGTACAACCGCGACATATTCTCAAAAAGCACGATACACTTTACCAACGGCGATAAGTACGATTTCAAAGTGCATGATGCAGTTGCGCACGATCAGCCAAATTTTGAGGCGTTCAGGAAAACCCCGCTCGATATTACAATACCCCAAAATAGTTTTCGCATTGGTTTTTACCTCAATAAAAAGCACACACATGCTATTGAAGTGAATTTCGACCATGCTAAATACGTGGTGGATAGCAGGCAAACATTGCGTGTATCAGGCACTTTCCAGGGCAGGGAAATAGATAAAGACACCTTGATACATCCATGGTTCATGAGTTTTGAACATACCAACGGCGCCAATTTCTGGATTATAAATTATGTAGGCCAGCATGATTTATGGAATAACCACAAACGCATGAAGGCCTCAGTACTTTGGAAAATTGGCGGTGGCGTAGTAGTGCCACGTTCCGATGTCATCTTATTTGAAAAACAAACCGACAATAAATTTCACCTGGCAGGCTATGTAATGGGCCTGGAAAGCGGTGTACGTTTTTACCCGCTTAAAAATCTTTTCCTCGAAGTAAACGGAAAAATTGGCTATGCCAACTATCTGGATGTATTAACCGTTGATGGAGGTCGTGCAAGCCATGCATTCCGCTACGCCGAAGTCATTGGCTTGTTGGGTTACGACATCAATTTTCGTAAGCAACAAAAAAACACAGTAGAAGAATAGTTATCTCTTCGTAAGAAACACATTCAGCATCAGTCCGTGGTTGTATTGAAATACTTCTTTACCGCCAACCAGGCCACCTTGCTGCACCGTTTGGTTGAAATAGCCTATTTCAGCCTTTACCGATTTATTGTATTGCATACCAAATAATAAGCCAACCCTGTTCTGGTCGAATATATTTTGATTAACGTTTTTACCAAAACCAATAAATATTTCATCGAAGGGAACAATATACCATGTTTTATCCTGCATGGTTTTGTGGTTCAATGGCACCGTTGCACGTAGCTGGTAGCGTATCCGGTTCATGTAAAGCCAGTCAGCAACGTTTTGTTCCGGTGCTTTCTGGTCAACCTTGCCTACAAAACGTTGTTCCAGCCTCATGCGGTGGTTAAGCCATACACGCCCTACATTACCATTCCATATCAATTGCTCAAAAATTCTATGTTCAGGTACGTGGTACGGGCCCGACGGATAATCTCCGTACGGAAAACTCACAATATATCCGTACCCCACCATTGCACTCACATCGTTTTTAAAGTGGAACTGTACACCGCCTCGTGCCAGCGATTGCTGCCAGTCGGTAATGATATTGTCCCTTCGCCACTGATATTCCAGCCAAAGTGATGTTTTTTTATTAAGGTAAACGGTATTGAATGTGCCATACCACCCAAGCGCATTACGTTCACTTAACCGTTGTGCGCCGGCTTGTATAGCCAATAAACACATAAAACAAACCAATATTGAATATTTCATTTTGCTCATAGTAAAAACCAAGCTTTAGTTAAAGTATCTTTGCGAAAACCTCAGGGCAACCATTGCTGAAGCGTACCGCACATATCATTTTTTCTTTTTGGCTGGCTATCATACTGCTGTTTGGTAGCACCTCTAAAGAGTTTGTGCATCTTTTTTCCGGGCACGAAGATACGGTTCACTGCAATAATGGAAAAACAGGCCTCGTGCTTGAGCCGAAACACCATCACTGTACCTTCCTCAGCTTTTGTCTTACAGCATTTGTAAACGGTGCAGGTGCATCGTTTTCTCCCGCTGCACATTTTATAGGTTATTCAAAACCTTATATAGCTTACACGCCCGATGTTATCAACATCAGCCGCGCTATCACTACATTACGCGGACCGCCAACAGTTTAGTTTTTATTATTTCAGAAATTAAATGCAGACGTGTAGTATATACGCGTAGGCACATTCTTATATATTAACTAAACATCAATGAAATATTATTTCGGATCACTGATTCTGTTCGTCATATTATTACCTTTTACATCATTCGCACAAGCCCAAGGCAATACGTTCTCCGGAACAGTTACCGATACCAGCGGACAACAACTGGCAGGTGTAATTATTTCCCTGCCCGACCTTAAAACAGGTACAGCTACCGATGCCAACGGCCATTTCTATATCGATCACTTGCCAAAAGGCAATTTCCTGGTGCAGGTAAAAATGCTGGGCTTTACCAGCATAACACAATACGTAACCTTCAATGGCGAAACAGAAAAACAATACACCCTGCAACCTGGCATTATAGAAAAAGGTGAGATAATAGTAACAGGCACCAGCCTGGCTACTGAAGAACGCAGAAGTGTTACACCCATACAAAGTATCAGTATAAAAGAGATGCACGAAAATGCATCTTCTAACATTATAGATGCTATATCAAAACTACCAGGTATCAGCCAGTTAAGCACAGGCCCTGCAATATCCAAACCCATTATCCGTGGCCTGGGTTACAATCGTATCATCACACTAAGCGACAATATCCGCCAGGAAGGCCAGCAATGGGGCGATGAGCATGGTATTGAAATAGACGATTACAATGTATCGCGCATTGAAATATTAAAAGGCCCGGCATCTCTAGCTTATGGCTCCGATGCGTTGGCCGGGGTTATCAATATCATATCCGATGACCCTGTACCTGTGGGTACTATCAATGGCAATGTAACGGCCAACTACCAAACCAACAGCGGACTGGCAGCTTTGCATGCACAAACGGGTGGCAATATCAACGGCATCAACTGGAATGTATATGGTACCGGCAAACAATCGCACGATTACCAAAACGCATACGATGGTTACGTACACAATTCACGCTTCAGCAATCTCGATTATGGCGCTGCAATTGGTATCAATAAAAAATGGGGGTATTCAAGGTTATCGTTTACCTCATTCAATCAAAACCTGGGTATAGTAGAAGGTGAACGCGATAGTGCAACGGGCAAATTCCTGAAACTGATAAATAATAATGGCGAAGTAGCCGAAACAATTGCAACCAAAGATGATGGGCGCTCATACAGCAAACAGTTGCCGCGCCAGGAAATAAACCATCGCAAAATTGCATGGAACAATAACCTGTACCTGAACAATGGTGGACGAATAGGCCTAACATTAGGGTATCAGCAAAACACCCGCAAAGAGTTTGAAGATGTACTGCAACCCGATGTTTCAGGCCTGCACTTTTTGCTAAACACGTATAATTACGATCTCCGTTATTACCTGCCTGCAATAGCCGGCTGGCATATTACAACAGGTATAAATGGTATGCAGCAAAACAACAGCAACAAGGGTGACGAATTTCTGATTCCCGCTTATACTTTATCGGATGGCGGAGCTTATGCCATCGCTAAAAAAGATTGGAACAAATGGACTGTCTCCGGAGGTTTACGTATTAACTATCGCAATATGCAGGGTAAAGCGCTTTATCTCGATTCAACTGATGCAGTTACCGGTCAATTGCAACCCGGTGGCTTTGAAAGGTTTAGCAGCTTTAGCCGTAATTACACCAATCTGGCAGGCAGTATAGGTGCTGCATACAATGCCACCAAAAGCCTCACCTGGAAGTTTAACCTGGCATCTGGCTTCAGGGGGCCCAATATTGCAGAGCTTTCTGCTAATGGCGTGCACGAAGGCACTATCCGTTACGAGTATGGCAACCTTGCTTTAAAGGCAGAACAATCGCTACAAGCCGATGCTGGCATGTCTTTGAATACAGAACATGTTCTGGTAAACGCATCTATCTTCTACAACCATATCAGCAATTTCATTTACCTGCGTAAGCTGTTATCTGCTTCAGCAACCGATTCCATTCCCGCAGATAATAATGAAGAAGGCTATACTGCCTTTACTTACGACCAGCAAACTGCAGCGCTATATGGCGGTGAATTGTATATAGATCTTCACCCCCACCCGTTCGACTGGTTACACCTGGAGAATACAGTATCGTATGTGCGCGGTACTATACCTAATGCCCCCGATAGCATGCGCAACCTTCCTTACATACCTGCTGCGCGTTGGCTAATAGAGCTGCGTGCCAGCAAAACCAGCATGGGTAAATATGTAAAGAACGCATATGCTAAAGTAGGCTACGATATAACCTTTGCCCAGAACAACGCCTTTACCGCTTTCGATACAGAAACACCAACCAGTGCATACAGTTTGCTGAATGCAGGTATTGGATTTGATGTAATGAACAAAAAGAAGAACACATTATTCACACTGGCGCTGTCGGGCCAAAACCTCACCGATGTGGCTTACCAAAATCACCTGAGCCGCTTAAAATATGGCCCCGAGAATTTCGTCACCGGCAGGCAGGGCGTATATAATGTAGGCAGAAATTTCAGCCTTATGTTAAGCGTACCTCTTATATTTAAATAGTTTGTGAAAGTTCATAAAACCACCCGGAATTTTAATTCGCCGGGTGGTTTTGTTTTTCTAAAAATCGTATATTTATATTCACACTAAAGTTTAATTGTGACGATGGCAACTCTCATTGCAAAAGAAGATATTCCACTCTATCGTATCGTTCCAGCATTTGTTGATAAATCAGACTACTGGGAAAACGAGCTACATTACGCAACACGCCTGGGTAATGAATTTAAAGGAAAAACAAGCATAACATTCGAGACCACACAAGGACCAATTAGCGTATCAACCACAGTCTGGTCGGTATCGCACGATTACCTGCAGCTAAAAGGCGGTATGAACATCCCGCTGAATAGCATTATCGACGTTCATTTTTAATCGGCTAATAGCCAATCTCCACCTATTTTGAAAATACTGGTATATATTCAGGGAATATGTACCTTTGCAATCGTTTTTGTTGACAAACAGTCGTTTTTGAATTAAAACACTATCAATCAACAAATTAAATAGTACAATAGTATTTTTGAGTTTATGACCCAGCAAGAGATTATTAGCCGCATCAATGCATTTTTGATGGAAGATTTTGAGGTAGAAGAGACTGCTATTACTCCCGATGCAGAACTTAAAACCACGCTCGATCTTGACAGCCTCGATTATATAGACCTTGTAGTGGCCATTGAACAGAATTTTGGTTTCAAAGTGAACCCTGAAGATTTCCAGAAAATGATCACCATTCAGGATTTCTACAATTACGTATCCCACCGCCTGGAGGCACAACCTGCTGTTTAATATGCCTTCGTGGGAAGGCAAATCAAAAGGGTCAACGTTAGGTTACAGCATATTCGTGTGGTTGCTAAAAACAGGAGGCGTAAAATCAGCCTATGCCTTACTTCCTTTTGTTACCGTTTACTACCGCTTATTCGTTCCTGCAGCCATAAAGCCATTAAGATATCTGTACGAGCAGCGTATGGGCTTCAGTCGCAAAGAGGCTAATAAACACATCAGGCGCAACCTCATCATATTCGGCCAAACACTTATCGATAAGATCGCCATTCTATCGGGTATTACCGAACCATATACGCATATCAATTTAGAAGGCACTGCGCTTATTGAAGCCATGCTGAAAGATGGTAAAGGCGGCCTTGTTATTAGTGCGCACCTGGGTAATTGGGAAGTAGCAGGCCACCTGATGAAGGATATGAATGCCGTAATCAATATCGTAATGTATGATGGTGAAGGGCAAGAGATAAAAGAGTACATGGACCAGTTCGATAGCCGGCGTTCATTCAATATCATCTACATCAAAGAAGACCTTTCGCACGTGTACGAGATATCAGCAGCCCTGCAACGCAACGAACTGATATGCCTTCATGCCGACCGCTTCCGCCCCGGCAACCGCACTATGGAACATGAGTTTCTGGGCGAAAAAGCGTTGTTCCCTGCGGGCCCATTTATACTGGCAAGCAAGCTGCGCGCACCGGTATGTTTTGTTTTTGGCTTCAAAGAGGGTAATTTAACCTATCGTTACTACTCGTACCCGCACAAAACATACGAAGGAAGAGGAACCACAGGTATGGAACAGATGCTGGATGATTATGTAACAATACTGGAACAGAAGATCAAACAATACCCCGACCAGTGGTTTAACTACTACGACTTTTGGAAGCATGACACAAACTGATATAACCCAATACATACCACAGGCCGCGCCTTTTGTTATGGTAGGTGAGATACTGCAGGCCGATGAACAACTATCGAAAACGAGCTTTACAATAGCAGATAGCAATATCTTAGTACGAAAGGGGTATTTCACCGAAGCAGGCCTTGTAGAGAATATGGCGCAAACTGCTGCTGCGGGTACCGGTTACCGTGGCAAGCAGGAGGGTAAAGAACCAACTGTGGGCTTCATAGGTGCGCTAAAGAACCTATCGATAAAGGAGTTACCAAAGGTTGATGATACCATAACTACCGAAGTACGCTTTGTGCACCAGGTACTGAATGTACATATAGTACAGGCCACAGTGTTCAGCAATGGTAAGGAAATGGCCACCTGCGAGCTAAAGATATTCCTCCAACAGTAAAACACATACTATTGCTGAAGACACTGAAACATACAACTGAGTTAGAGGTCAAGTTTAGCGAGGCCGACCCTTTGGGTATAGTGTGGCATGGCCACTACGTACGCTACTTTGAAGATGGCCGTGAAGCTTTCGGTGAAGCCTACAACCTGCGCTACCTCGACTTCTACCGCCATGATATAGTAGTACCTATCATCAACATCAATTGCGACTATAAACGTATACTGCGTTATGGTCATCGTATAAGGTTAGAGACAACCTATCACGATACTCCTGCTGCCAAACTCATCTTCCACTACAACATCTTCGATGCAAAGACAGATGAACACGTGGCTAAAGGCAGTTCCACGCAGGTGTTTATGGACAAAGCAAACATGGAGCTAATGCTCACCCTACCTAAGTTTATGACCGAGTGGAAAACCAAATGGCTCAAATAGCATGATACCTGTTTACGCAGTAGCAACCAATATCACTTCGTCGCTGGGTATGGATACCCTGTCGCACTGGCGCAATGTTGCCGCAGGCAGATCGGGCATCACAGCCCATGAAGATCATTCGCTGAGCAAGGTGCCGTTCTTTGGTTCCAAGCTCGATCCATCGCATTGGCAACTCATACACTCACAATCGAAACCACGTCAGCCACTCTCCCCTTTCGAACAGATGTGCCTGTTCTCGGCACAGAAGGCAATGCTTGAGTACCCTTATGAGATAGACCCAAACGAAACACTGTTCATACTATCAACGACCAAAGGCAACATTGAGTGGCTGGGAGAAGTACCGGACAACCGTATACTACTAAGCACAAGCGCCAACCTCATATCGAAAGAGCTGCATATACCACACGCACCTATCGTCATATCGCACGCCTGTGTATCGGGTGTTGTGGCACTTACCTATGCACTGCGCGTGTTGCAGGCAGGCAGGTACAGGAACGTCATAGTAACAGGTGCCGACCGCTTCACGAGGTTTGTACTGAGTGGCTTCCAGTCGTTCCAGGCGGTAGCTGATGAACCATGCAAGCCGTTTGATGCGAACCGTAAGGGTATCAACCTGGGTGAAGCAGCAGCTACCATCATCCTTACTACCGACGACAAGCTTCCTGTAGCACAACTGCTATCGGGCGCTACATCGAATGATGCCAACCACATCTCCGGTCCATCGCGCACAGGCGAAGAGCTGGCTATGGCTATACGCAAGGCAATGACTGAAGCAGGTGTTAAAGCACCGCAGATCAGTATGGTATCGGCACATGGCACGGCTACTCTGTACAACGATGAGATGGAAGCTAAGGCCTTCAACCTGTGTGGCTTGGAACATACACCGGTGCACAGCTTCAAAGGCTATACGGGTCATACACTTGGCGCAGCAGGTATATTGGAGAGTGCTATGATCATTGAGAGCATACGCTACCAGCAACTGATACCATCTGCAGGTTATGAGACACATGGTGTAAGCGTACCATTGAACGTGACGAGGCAGATGACTCCCTCACACATCAACTATGTGTTGAAGACTGCTTCTGGCTTTGGAGGTGCTAACGCTGCTGCTGTCTGGCGCAGCATTGATGCATCAATGCTGTAAAGCTGATAATGCGATGTAACTAAAAATACCCACGCCGGTTTTCAACGCTTCTTCATCAATATCGAAACGTGCATTGTGTACGGGTGCGGTAAATTCTTCATTGTTTTTATTGGTACCAATACGGAAGAAACAACCCGGCACATGATGCGTATAGAAACTAAAGTCCTCACCTGCCATACGGCGATCAAGCGTGCGGACATTCTCTGCACCTAAGTAATCCTTAGCCCATGCTTCGGCTTGCTCTGTTGTAGCAGGATCGTTGAACAGCGATGGATAACCCACCGGAATTTCTACTATAGCTTTTGCACCATAAGCTTCGCAGGTTTGCTCTGTTATTTGTTTGATCCACTGGTGTGCTTCGCTACGCCATTTTTCATCCATAGTACGCAGTGTACCCAGTATCTCTACTTTATCAGGTATCACATTCGTTGCAAAACCTCCTGCTATTTTACCAAAGGTTAGTACCGATGGTATCAGCGGATTGCTTTTGCGTGCTACCACTTGTTGTAAGGATACAATGACCTGCGCAGCTATTGCAATAGGATCTATTGTTTGATGTGGTAAGGCTGCATGGCCACCTTTACCTTCAATGGTAATGTATACTTCATCGGCACTGGCCATATACTGTCCTGCCCTGAAACCTACTGTACCACTTGGTAAATGAGGGTACACATGCAATGCATATATAGCATCTGGCTTAGGGTTTTCCAGTACGCCGTCTTTTATCATCAGGCTGGCACCACCGGGGTGCTTCTCTTCGCCGGGTTGAAAAAGCAGTTTGAATGTTCCTTCAAATTCGCCTTTCAGGTCGTTCAATATTTTAGCTACACCCAATAAGCAGCTACTGTGCACATCGTGACCACAAGCATGCATTACGCCATCGTTCTGCGAACGGTATTCAGTATCGTTCAGCTCTTGTATAGGCAGTGCATCCATATCGGCACGCAGGGCTATACATTTTTTTGTTGGGTTCTTGCCTTTGATGATTGCTACCACACCTGTACCTGCAACACCTGTTTGGTGTTCAATACCCCAATCGCTTAAACGGCCGGCTATGAATGCAGCAGTATTATACTCTTGAAAAGATAGTTCGGGATAAGTATGTATATGATGGCGTATAGCCTGTACTTCGGGAAAATATTGTTCAGCTTTTTGGCGTATCAGATCAATCATCTTTCAATGTATTAATGACAATGATATCGGGAACTATCATGCAAGGATTGTACAAGGTACTTGTTTGCTCGTACATTTTTTGCGCTTCTGCACGTGTACGGAAGTCGCCCACCTTCACCCTAAACTGTGGTTGTGTATAGGTAAGATAAGTACGGACCCCTGGAAAACGTTTCATAAAATCCATTTTCAGCGCATTAGCCTTATTTCGGTCGTTACCATTGTATATCTGTACCCTGAAACCACGACCTGAACGTATAACACCCATCTGGATGTTCTTGTTCTTTCGCTCTAACACTGCCAGCCTTTCATCGGCATGTATCACTACACCTGTAGCCATTGGCTGTGCATCTTCTGTCACTTTTATCTGAGCGGCAACCAGTGATGGCTTACACCATACCATTGCAACGATCAGGAAATAGAATATTTGCTTCATATTGTCTGGCTGCTTTCTTTTAATATCTGTATGCTTGCTGAACAACCAAGGCGGTGAGCGCCTGCATCTATCAGCGCTGCAGCTTGTGCAAAGGTACGAATACCACCCGAAGCTTTTATCGATATATGACCAGGGAGATGCTGGCGCATCAGTTGTACTGCATGTACGGTAGCTCCTGTTTCGGCATAGCCTGTGGATGTCTTCATAAAATCGATACCCAGTTTGCCGTATAATTCACAACATTTGATAAGCTCTTCATCTGTCAATACACCGCTTTCTACTATCACTTTGATGATCTTACCTACTGCGTGTACTTGTTGTGTGCATATAGCGATCTCACGTTCCAGGTATTCCCAGTCATCGTTCTTGAGGGCTGCTATATGGTGCACCATATCCAGTTCATCGGCACCTGCCTGTATAGCGGCTTGTATCTCAGTGAGCTTTACCTGTGCAGACTGGTAACCAAACGGGAAACCAATCACAGTAGCCACTTTCACATCGCCACGGCTCAGCAGCTCTTTGGCAAGGCGCACATAGCAAGGGGGCACACATACGGCTGTAAAGCTATACTGGTCAGCCTCTTCGCAGAGCTGTACAATATCTTCTTTTGTAGCAGTAGGCTTTAGCAGTGTATGATCGATATAGGATGCTATTTCTAAAGCCGTACTCATACTGATTATAGATTTTTGATAAGCTCGGTAGCAAATTCGCTGGTCTTCAGCAAAGTTGCATCGTGCATCAGGTTATAGAAATCAATAGTGACACGCTTGCGTTTGATAGTAGTTTTCAAAGCTTCCAGTATCGCGTTCGCAGCTTCTGTCCAACCCATGTATTCCAACATCATAACACCACTTAACAGCAGTGATGACGGATTCATTGAATCGGTATTAGCAAAGCGCGGAGCAGTACCATGTGTAGCTTCAAACACCGCGTGGCCTGTCAGGTAGTTGATATTAGCACCGGGTGCAATACCAATACCACCAACGGCAGCAGCCAAAGCATCAGAAATGTAATCGCCATTCAGGTTGAGCGTAGCTACCACTGAATAGTCTTGAGGAGCCAATAGTATTTGTTGCAGGAAGTTATCGGCAATTACATCGTTGATGATGACCTTACCATCAGCTTTTGCTTTTTTGATCTCGGCATTAGCTGCTTCTTCGCTTTGCGCTTGCTTCGTTGCCTCCCATTGCTCCCATGTGTACACTTTATCGCCAAACTCGCGGGTAGCCAGCTCGTATCCCCATTGTTTGAAACCACCTTCGGTGAACTTCATGATATTGCCTTTATGTACCAGCGATACGGTAGGGCGTTTGTTCTCGATAGCGTATTTAATAGCCGCACGTACCAACCTTTCAGAACCTTCTTTTGAAACGGGCTTGATACCGAAAGAAGAAGTTTCAGGGAAACGTATCTTTTTAGAAACGCCTAACTCGTTGGTCAGGAAGTCGAGTAATTTTTTTGCTTCGGGGCTATCGTATTTGAATTCGATGCCTGCATATATATCTTCCGTGTTTTCGCGGAAAATGACCATATCCACTTTTTCAGGATGTACTACCGGTGAAGGAACACCCTGGAACCAATGCACCGGGCGAAGACAAACATAGAGATCAAGTTCCTGGCGCATAGCCACGTTGAGTGAGCGGATACCACCACCAACAGGTGTTGTCAAAGGGCCTTTTATCGAGACAATATATTCGCGTGCTACATCCAGCGTTTCAGCAGGCAACCACTCACCTGTTTGTTTGAAGGCTTTTTCGCCGGCAAGCATTTCTTTCCACTCTATTTTGCGTTTGCCATTATAGCTTTTTTCAACTGCCGCATCCAAAACCCTGCGACTGGCAGTCCATACATCGGGGCCTATACCATCACCTTCAATAAAAGGAATGACCGGGTTTTCAGGTATCTGAAGTTTGCCATCGGCGCCCATTGTAATTTTCTGTGGAGTCATAGTATTAAATGCTGTTTTGGATGCGCGCAAAGTTACGAAAGAATAGGATTTTTTTATGTTCAATATCGTTTAAAAAGGCATCCATTATTATTTATTTTATCTGTTGTTCAATTTTGTTGAAAAAATAAAAAAATAAAAAAAAATCCGTGCGACAATTGGCGGCTGAGATGCGCGGTGCATCTGTGTTTGGT
>CBFGNI010000067.1:0-12886 GCA_965650105.1 uncultured bacterium
AAAAAAATTTTTTTTTTAGTTTTTCAACAAAATTGAACAACAAATAAAAATAATTAGCAACTGTGCCGAAGCTCTTTCTTAGAATGGATAGCCTATACCCAGGTTAAAGACAAGGTTGCGTTTGCGCCATAGGGGGTCGCCAAAGTCTATCTGATCAAACACCCATGCACTTTGTCCCGCCTGGTAGTCGGTGCGGGTATCATCAAGTAACCATGGCTTACGTATGGGCATACCAAGATCCAGGCGCACCACCAGTATGTTGAAGTCGAATCGTAAGCCCACACCTACGTTCACCGCCAGTTGGTTCAGGAACTTCGACGTGAAGGCCCCCCCGGGGAAGGCTGCACTGTCTTTGCTAGGGTAGTCGCGGTAGGTCCATATATTACCCGCATCCAGGAAGACAGCACCATGCACAAATTGGTATAGCTGGGCCCGCACCTCGGTATTGAACTCTAGCTTGATATCGCCCGATGTCTCAATATAGCGCGACTTGATGCTCGCATCATCAGGATCTTGATAGAAAGTACCGGGACCTACCAGGCGCGATGGGAAACCACGCAAGCTACTATTGCCACCACTGTTGAACTGCTTGATGTTTGGCAATGTACTTGAGTTGCCGTAAGGCATACCAAAGCCAAGTAGTAACCGGTTTGCCCAAATAGAGTTAGGGTTGAAGCCATAGTTCTTATAATAGCGGAAGTCAGTTTGCAGTTTTACATATTGTGCGTAAGTAGCTCCGAATATCTTCTTGGGCTTCCCTGCCCGGGTTTCATCAAGCGATGAACCTTGTATCAGGCCAAGTATGTTGCCTGAAAGGTCTATCAAACCGTCAAAGTAGAAGTCGTTTCGGTTAGGTGTACCTGCACCACGCGTATTGTAGGTGTATTGATAAGTAGGGCCAATGATCAGGCCATCGAACACCAGGTTGCTGTAGTTGTAAGGCAATACAGTATCCTTGTTAAGAGTATCCGTCTTTACATAAGTTATGTTGATGGGAAACAGCTGGTGTTCTTTACGTACATCCTCCTTCCACTGGTAGCCATAGCTTCCTTTGAAGGAGTGCAGCAGGTAAAGGCCCTGGCGCAGTAATACATTGTAGCCTGCTGATATGGTAGTACGTGGTACAAACAGGCTAGATGACTTAGGATCGACAAAAGGCACTACGAACCTCGGAAAGGTAAGACTGGGTTCAATGCCAAACTGGTAAGTGTTGGGCCTGCGTACACCGCCGCCAAACTGTGTTTCAAAACCGGCAGTACCCTTTATCGTAAACAGTTCAGCGCCGCGTAGTGTATTACGGTTGCGCCAGCTAAGGCCTATCTGAGAACCTACACGGCTATCGTTCTTGGTATAGCCCCCTAGTTCGGCCCTCAGCGATTTCTTAGGGAAGGGAGTAAGGTTGTAATACACATCAAGCAGGTTGGGGCCAATGGGGTTGAACTCATTCTTTACAAACTTGAATGTTCCCATATTGATAAGCCTGTTAAGCGATATGTTCTGGTCGGTTCGGTTGTAAGGGTCACCGGGATAAAACTGCATGGCCTGCGTGAAGATGAATGGCTTATACAGCTTCGTATTACCTACAATGAAATAGCGTTCGTAAAAGAGCGTATCCCTGTTATTCATGCGTCTGCGCGCCAGCCTGCCTACAGTATCGGTATTGCGTACTCGCTTATTGCCAAAACGGCCCATACCCAACCGGTAGTTCGGGTTAATAAATACATTATTGATGAAATACACCGTTCCTGCCTCTTCCGATATGCCGTCTTTCACCTTTACATACATATCTACCTTATGGTCGCCAACACTACTATCTACCTGCACAATGATATCATCGGGTGTAAAGTAGTAGTAACCTATTTCTTTCAGTTGCTTATCGATGCGGTCGCGTTCACCTTTTATCAGGTCAAGGTTGTAAGGGGCATCTTTCTTCAGCAGTGTTTTCTCCTGTTGTGCTGCCACATCTTTAGATACCTGCCGCTTATCCTGCACAAACTCAACATTTCTTATAGTGTATTGCGGCCCGGTTATTACATCAAAATGAGATCTGGATTTCCTAGTCTTTTCATTCGTATTCAACTCACCTGTTACACTTGGATAAAAAAAGCCTCGGTTCTCCAGAATATTCACCAGCAGTTTTTCATTCTTCTCCCTATCGAACTGGCTGGCAAGTACAGGTGGTTCGCCCGCTTTCAGCAGAATCTTGCGCAAGCCCTTCTTCTTCGCACTGTCGCCACCGGCAATGTTGTAAAGGGTAAGCTTAAAGCGAATACCCAATACCTTTTTATTGGGCCTGGGCAGTACGGCGCTTGTAAGATCAGTTTTCAGCGCTTTACGCTCCCTTTTTTCAGCCTCCTTATCTTTTATATCAACACTGGCGCCCAGGTAAAGGCTATCACCTTTGGGCAAATGTTTGGTATTGCTGCAAGAAGTGAGCAGCATTGCTGTGAAAATTACTATCGGTATTATGTGTGTGCCGGTACGGGTCATGTGGTGTATCTAATTAACAGCGCCTTTGGTTGTTCGGTCGTCCGCTTCCATTTTTTGTATTTCCCTGTTTCGCTGCCTATTCTCTCGGTTTTGCTTCCTGTTTCTGAATATGTTTTTGAATTTATTGTAATTGAGCGTAACAATAAAATTTGTTCCTGTTTCCACTACATAGCCCTGCAATATATCTTCCATTTCATTGCGCCTGTATATACGTATCATATATCTTCCATCTTTCGACAGCTGATAATCGGCAGCCAGGTTGCCCGGTATCAAACTAGTGCTTTGATTCTTATTCTGATTTTGGCCTTCCAACTCAAAGTTATTACCCACTGTAAGTGTAAGCCTGTCGTTCAGCAATCGCTTCGATGCCGCCACATTCAGGTCGGTGCGGTTTCGTTTGGTACCTGTGGTGTAATCTTCAGTGCTCTGAAGATCAAAAGTAAGGTCCAAACCCTGCACCAATTGATCAGCAAATTTATTCAATTGCTCACCTATAAAACGGCTGGCACTTTGACGGGCAACATATTCAGCACCGCCGCCACCAGCACCCGATTCGAAAGGATTATCAGATACAAAACGGTTCAATATCAATACAGCGAATACTTGCTTGTTCAATTCTGATGCATTGGTGCGTATTTGCGACAACTTTGACTGTACCAGCGATGATACATCTGACGATACTGTGAGTGGCTTATCTTCAGGCAATACTACATCGAAAGCTATCTCAGGTTTCATCAGGGAGCCTTTCATGTTCAGGTGTACTTCGAAAGGCAACCGTTGCTTATAATAGACCAACTGATCTTCCTGCACTTGTTTGGAAACAAGATCGTAAGGTGCAATGTTAGCCTGGTATACAGCGGTTATATTAACGTTAGCATCCAACGGATCGCCTGCAAAGGTTATAGAACTACCCGACTGTATCTTAAACTTACGTTTGATGAGGTTATAGTTCAGTTCATAAGCACCATCTTTCAAATCGTAAATACCCGTAATGCCAATAGTACCATCAGGGCGAATAGTAGTATTCAACGAAGCTTCACCCCGCACGCGCAGGAAGTCGCCCGTACCCTGATCGATGATAACGCTGAACTCAGCATTCTTTTCTATACCTACATTCAGGTTCATATCCATACCTGCATTCATTGGTATTTGCGGTGTAGTATCTTTTATAGCCAATATACGCCCACTGTCGCGCATATTCACAAACTCAACAATGCCATCTCTATCTTGTATGGTGGCTTGCTTTTCAGGCATTACAACAGTAAACTTGGTGCTATCGTGTATGGTGATGTTACCATCGATAACAGGTGACATGGGTGTACCTTTAATTCCCAGGTTGCTGCTTAAAAGCATTTTACCATAAAACAACTTGTTGTTATCAGGCGTAGAGTTAAGCACCTGGAACCTATCTGTTTTTACCCTCAACGCCAGTTTCATATCACGGTAGTTGGTAGTAAGAACTTTACCACTTATGCTACCTTCATTGCCCATGGTATCTATTATCCTGAAATTGCGAAACTCTATACCATCGCTTACAAAAGCTATTGTTCCTCCTTCCGGAAACTTAAGCGGCGCGCCCAGCATAACCGGTGTAGTAGCCAGGTTATCGGTATGTAGCTGGCCAATTACTTTTGGCGCATTCATAGTACCTTGTATTTTAAGGTTGCCGCGTATATAGCCCGATGTATTTTTTATCTGGTGCAATGCAAGCCCTTCCATACTTTGCACATTAAGTGCATTAACCTGCATATTCAGATCAAAATTGTTACCATTGACCGGAGTTGGATAATAATAGCCTGTTACAGCCAGATCGTTACCGCGACCCTTGATAGTTATACGCGAATTGACGGCCGTAGCGCTTGCTTCATTAAGTTGTATATCAAGATTGCCAATAGTATCGTTCAGCACAGACAGATTGGTTACTGATAATGTACCTGTAGCCTTAGGATTTTTTACGGGGTTCTGCAGTTTTAGGTTGGTGTTCAGAATACCATTAGCTAATAACGTATCATTCTTGCTAAATATTTCAGTTATGTTCGATATCAGGAAATTGTTGATAGCCGCTGTAATAGGTGCGCTGAATTGTGGTGTTTCGCTATTGATGCTGATGGATTCGCCACCGTTGCTGATGAGAAAATTCTGCACGTAGAAGCCAGTCTTACCAAACACAATAGCATTAGGTTGCGCTACCTGCCAATTCTTATAGTTCAGCACAAGGCCCGGCTTCATGGATACCTTCTCCGTATCGCGCTGACTGTATATGGCACCCAATGCAAAACGCTCTTTCTTAGTTGAATCGGCAATGCTTACGTTGACATCTATCATTTGATTGTACAGGCTACCATTTATCTTGGCATACCAAAACTCGTAGTTGGCCTGCGTAAATTTATCGAGGGTTACATCGTAAGTGAGTGAAGAATCGCGCCCCTGTACATTTAGCTTTCCATTGTACAAATACATATCGTTGTATTGCACCTTAGGAATGGTTGCATTTACATACATATCAGCCGGGGTAAGGGCACCATCTATTTTAATAGTATCCATTTGCTTCAGGCCCGGCATTAATATATGCAGTAAAGGCCTGTCGCGTATTATGGCTGACAAGTTCAGGTTGTAGTTGGCAGGTATTGTTGCAGTATCTGATATTCTTTTTGATGCGATAGCTTTTGTACTATCTGTTTTAATTGCATAGTATTTATCTATACGTTGCTGAATGATAGTACCCACTTTAGATAATGGTATTTTACCTGTAATGACGGCTTGTATAGCATCGGCATCCATCACAATAAAATTGCCACTATCGGCATTAGGTTGCGATGATATATACAGGCTATCAAGATAATACCTTGTACCACTCATAACAACCTGCGGGTGATCAACATTCACTATACCACGCGGATAATCGGGATTCAATTCCTGTATATCGGCATTCACCGTTGTTCGCACCCTCAGTTCTTCCTTCGATAGTTTTAAAGCTTGCATATCCATACTATCGATAACCAGCTTGGCAACCAGTGCAGGGTATTTACCTTTTAAATCAGCATCAGCGTTCAAATGCAATACAGCATTAGGATCGTTCGATACTAAATTAGCTTTAGCCAATTTATCTTTCACGTTGGCATCGAAACTAATAGCCTTATAGTTATAGCCCATGAAGCCTGCCGATTGTATTTCACCTTTCAGCATTGCATCCATGTAGTTCACATCGAAGCTGCGCCCTTTCGCCGAGATGCTGGCAGTAATGCGGCCCATCAAAGAATCTTTACGCAATATCTTGCCCAAATTCAGGTTCTGTGTTTTGATGATAACATCGTAACGCTCTTTGCCTGCACCGGGCGACATCAGTATCTTTCCCTTTATAATCGCGTTACCATCGGTAGTAGTTGCCAGCAGATCAGTATTATAATCTTTTACATTGCCACTAACACGGCCAGTTATGTTGAAGCTATTAGGCAGGTCAATTTGTTGTTTAACTGATGCAGGCATAAATGTCATTACGGTACTTTTCTGCGATTGCAGGCGTTTGATAGCGAGATTGTAGTTTAGCTTGTCAGCATCAGGCAGGCCATTTAACTTACCGTTTATATCAACATAAGTACCACCAAAACCTGCCAGTTGAAATTGTTTTATGTTGAGTGCATTCACATAACCATCTAACAATACATTCACTTTCAGCTTATCCTTACCGTAGCGTTTAAATATTTCCTGGCTGCGGAGTTGTGGTGCGAATATCAATACATCGGCCATGCCCACAACACTGTTCTTCAATTGCAGTTGCAATTGCATTAAGCCCAATTGCGTTTTCAGCGCATCGATCGATGGATATTTTACCACCAGCTTATCCTGCAAAATTGTGTTAGAAGTTTGCAAGTATAGATTGGATAAATAAGCGCCTTGCGGATAGTACGCAAATTGCGTTTTGAATTCTTTAAGATCGAAACCGCTTTTTTCCTGCACCGCAAGGTGTTTCAGGTTTCCCGCAATAGTATCGGTAGTATATAGCAGTTGTTCCATATCCAGAACAAGATTGCGCACATCCAGGTGTGCATAGTCCATACCATACTGTTGTTTGGGCGCATTCTCATCGTCCAGGATAAAATTTATCCCATTCAGTTTAATGCTATTTGCTAAAACCTTCCATTTTTTTGCTACTACGCTATCAACCACTTCTTCTGCTTTTGCAGCGGTTACTTCTTTCTTGCCCATTACCATTTTTATATTGGTAGTATCAAGCAATATATCATTCAGTGTTATGTACTGCGTATTCAGGTCAATGACCTTTGGATGTGCCAGAAGCTGTTTCAGTCCGATGCTGAACAGCAATTTATCTACACTGTTATTAAATGTAAAGGAGACGTTATTCAGGTCTAACTCATCGGCAGCCAGCATAGGCAGTGGAGATGAGGTAGTGTCTTCCACTTTTACGAGGTAAGATGTATCGATACCGAACGTGGATTGCAGGCCATTTACATATAAACGCTTGAGGCGGAAATCCATTTTATTGATGTCTGTCTTGTCGATCTTTGCCATTAACTCGCCAATAGAAACACCAAACCTGTTGCCAGCCGTGTAGTCATCGAAATTGAAGCGTATATTTTTTAGCGCCAGTTCACGAATATCTAATTCCAGGCCACCCGAAGTATTGACAGGCTTTTCTGTTTTGGGTGAACGGGAGGCAAACGCCTTGACTATAAAATCGAAATTAAAAGTTGTATCAGGTGCTGTGCGGTAGATATGCGCTACACCATTTTCAAAATTTATTTTGTTGACCTGTACTTTACCATTTATCAGCTTCAGCATGGCAATATCTACCCGTAATGTACCTGCTGATATTAAAGTGTCTTTCTGTTGGTCAAGGATCAATACATTGCCCAGCTCCAGCCATTTGGGCAAAGAATAGTTGAGTTTGCCTATACGAACAGTGGTCTTTAATTTATTTTGCAAAAAACTCTCTGCTTTACTTCTTACCAGCTCCTTACCTGGAGGCGTAAGCAGTAAAATAACCGCTATTGCAACCAGCCCGAATATGCCGCCGAGGATATATAGAAAAATCTTTAAAGCCTTTTTCATGTGTATGTTTAGCCAGATAAAAAAATTGTACCCCCGTGCCTGTGTATAAACATTATAATAAAGGCCATCTAATGCGATGGCCTTTAAATAGTTATAATTACATATTTCTTCGGTACTGACCGCCTACTTCGAATAGCGCTTTTGTTATTTGCCCTAATGAGCAATACTTCACAGTTTCCATCAATTGTTCAAAAATATTGTGGTTGTGAATGGCTACCTGTTGCAGCTTTTTCAGCTGTGCTTGCCCTTCCTCTCCACTACGTTTCCAAAGGTTTTGGACTGTTTTTATCTGAAATTCTTTTTCGTCGGTAGTTGAACGGATAACTTCCTGAGGTACAACTGTCAACGAACCTTTGCTGCTGAGGAAGGTGTTCACACCAATAATGGGGAATTCACCATTGTGTTTCAGTGTTTCGTAGTACAGGCTTTCTTCCTGTATTTTGCTGCGCTGGTACATGGTTTCCATAGCACCCAGCACACCACCACGTTCTGTTATACGGTCAAATTCTGACAAAACAGCTTCTTCTACCAAATCGGTCAACTCTTCTATTATAAATGAACCTTGCAGCGGATTTTCATTTTTAGCCAACCCAAGCTCTTTATTGATAATAAGCTGGATAGCCATTGCACGGCGCACACTTTCTTCAGTTGGCGTAGTGATGGCCTCATCGTATGCATTGGTATGCAGCGAGTTACAATTATCGTAGATAGCGTAGAGCGCCTGCAGGGTTGTGCGTATGTCATTAAAATCGATCTCCTGTACATGCAGCGAGCGGCCTGAGGTCTGGATGTGATACTTCAGCATTTGAGAGCGCTCATTACCACCATATTTCAGCTTCATGGCCTTTGCCCATATACGACGGGCTACACGGCCAATAACGCTGTATTCGGGATCGATACCATTGCTGAAGAAGAACGACAGGTTGGGTGCAAAATCGTTGATGTTCATACCCCGGCTCAGGTAGTATTCTACAAACGTAAACCCGTTGGATAATGTGAATGCCAACTGGGATATCGGGTTGGCACCTGCTTCCGCAATGTGGTAACCGCTGATAGATACAGAATAGAAATTACGTACCCCTTCGTCGATGAAGTATTGCTGCACATCGCCCATTACACGCAGCGAGAATTCTGTAGAGAAGATGCAGGTGTTTTGTGCCTGGTCTTCTTTCAGAATATCAGCCTGCACGGTACCGCGTACCGATTTCAGGGTATCAGCTTTTATTTTTGCATATACATCGGCAGGTAATACCTGGTCGCCGGTAACACCTAAGAGCATCAGGCCCAGACCGTCGTTACCATCAGGCAGAGAACCTTCCGCACCGCCACCAAATGTGGATGGATTGTAAGTAGGGCGGGTAACGCCTTTATCCTTGTATATCGCGTCTATTTTTTTATTTACTTCTTCTTCCAGGCCGTGTGCTTTTATGTATAGCTCACATTGCTGGTCGATAGCTGCATTCATGAAGAAGGCAGTAATGGTGGGGGCCGGACCGTTGATGGTCATAGATACCGATGTTTTAGGATCGGCCAGGTTGAAACCACTGTATAGTTTCTTGGCATCATCCAAACAACAAACACTCACACCTGAGTTACCTACTTTACCATAGATATCAGGACGGTGGTCAGGATCTTGTCCATAAAGGGTAACACTATCAAACGCCGTACTCAAACGTTTCGCAGGCATGCCTAGCGATACATAGTGGAAACGCTTGTTGGTACGTTCTGGACCACCTTCACCCGCAAACATACGGGTAGGGTCCTCACCTTCGCGCTTGAAGGGATAAATACCTGCTGCGTACGGGAACTCTCCGGGGAAATTCTCGCTCAGTGCCCAGAAAAGTATCTCACCCCAAGCCTCAAACTTAGGTACGGCAACTTTCGGTATCTGCGAATGTGAAAGCGATTCGGTATGTGTTTTTATTTTCAGTTCTTTATCACGCACCTTGAAGGTGTAGTATTCATCGGTAAAGAGTTTCTTTTTAGCATCCCAGTTTTCCAACAGGTGTTTGTTCTTGGGGTCTATATCCAGTTCTGTTTTGCTGTAAACCTCCTGAAGGGTTTTTATCAGCCTGTCTTTGTCTTCTACTTTAGTATCCTGTAGGGTTTCTATGGTGCGCTTTATACTGAATAATTTTTGTGCGACAGCAGCCTGGTCTTTAGCCCATTTATCGTACTTGCGATTGTTCTCTGATATTTCGCTAAGGTAGCGGGTGCGCGCCGGCGGAATGATATATATCTTCTCGCTCATCTCGTCGCTTATCTTAAAGTTCGATTGCAGGTTTGTATCGTTGGTTTTCTTCACCACAATATCCATCAGCGATTTGTACATAGTGTTGGTACCGGGATCGTTGAACTGCGAAGCGATGGTTCCAAATACCGGCATATCATCCGGCCGCTTATCGAACAGCTTATGGTTGCGCTGGTATTGTTTCTTCACATCACGCAGGGCATCCATAGCACCGCGCTTGTCGAACTTGTTGATGACAACAATGTCCGCAAAGTCAAGCATGTCAATCTTCTCCAGCTGTGTAGCAGCACCATATTCAGGCGTCATTACGTACATACTCATATCGCAGTAGTCGGTTATCTGCGTATCGCTTTGACCGATACCTGAAGTTTCGAGTATGATAAGATCGTACCTAGCTGCTTTCAGGATATTGACTGCATCAAAAATGTATTTAGATACTGCCAGGTTGCTTTGGCGTGTAGCCATAGAGCGCATATACACACGGTCGTTGCGGATGGCATTCATACGGATACGATCGCCCAGTAAAGCGCCACCCGTTTTACGCTTTGAAGGATCGACAGAAATGATACCGATGTTCTTATCCTGGAAATCGATAAGGAAACGGCGTACTATTTCATCGACCAAGGAGCTTTTACCCGCACCACCTGTACCTGTTATACCTAGTATAGGTGTGGTTGATACAGCTGCATCGGCAGCTACTTTTTTCAGCATGGCTTTAGTCTCCGGCAAGTCACCAAAGTTTTCTGCTGCTGATATTAAACGTGCTATTGTTTTAGCATCTTTTTCTACCAAATGGCCTACCTCACCATTCAATTGGTTGCCGGTAGGGTAATCACTTTTTTGTATCAGGTCATCTATCATACCCTGAAGGCCCATTGCACGGCCATCATCAGGCGAGTAGATACGTGTGATACCGTAAGCATGCAGTTCATCTATTTCTGTAGGCAATATTACACCACCGCCGCCGCCGAATAGTTTTATATGGCCGCAGTTGCGCTCCTTCAACAGATCGTGCATGTATTTGAAGTACTCCACATGCCCCCCCTGATAAGAGGTAATAGCTATTGCATTGGCATCTTCCTGTATGGCGCAATCCACTATTTCCTGCACACTGCGGTCGTGCCCAAGGTGAATTACTTCCACACCTGTACTTTGCATTACCCGGCGCATAATATTGATAGCCGCATCATGGCCATCGAACAAGGAAGCAGCAGTAACAATACGGACTTTATTCTTAGGAGTATAAGACATACTTACGAAATGTTATATATAAGGCTGCAAAGGTACGAAATGCCTTAGAAAGCAATGAATAGGCAAACCTTTTTTACAATTTATAATTAATACCGAATTGCATAAAGCTCATCCAGTCGTATCCTACATCTAACTTAAGTCCTAACCCTGAGTTGCCAAGGGCTATTCGTGCACCTATTTTGCCCGAAGGAATGACACCAAATTGCTCTCCATCTTTCCAGTTCTCATAGGCATTTATACTATAATCACTTGTTCTATTGCGAAAAGAGGCGCCTGCAGAAGCAGATAATGCAATAATTTCATTTTGAAAGAAGTAATAGACAATTTGTGGATTGATCATATAGGCAGTAACTGTATTGTAAGACATACCGGTGCCAAAATTGTTGACGGCTGTTGAAAACGTATAGGCTGCTTTCTCTTGGAAAAATGCCAAATCAGCCTTGATGCTGATATTATTTGTAAAACCGTATTCATAATTAAAGTAAGTAACAGGAAATATGCTTCTATCGACATAATTACCGCGCATGTAATTGCGGGATATTGCATTAGGGAAGCCTATACCTATACCAACGATATGTCTATTCTTTACACTTACATTATCGCGTATAAGAGTATCTGCTCCAAAAGCATTCAGCGATATCATGAGTAATAAGATCGGCAATAGGTATTTCATATACCTAAGCTAATATATATTGATTGAGCCTTTGCACTTTAAGTCAAACTTTTACACGATAGTGATAAAACATAAAGCGCCGCAATAATGCGGCGCTATATTAAAATAATGTTTTAAAATTTAGAGTTTTGAAAGAGTTTCGCTGATGCGCTTCAGTGTTTCTTCTTTACCTATCATTTCAGCTATCAGGAAAACGCCCGGGCCGTATTTACCACCTACCAGCATAATACGCAAGGGTAGCATTACATCGCCCTTCTTAATACCCTGCTGCTGCACGGCATCGTTAAAGCTTTGTTCAATGCTTGCGTGGCTCCAGTCAGATAAACTGTTTAGTTGTACTGACCAATTAGTGAAAAAAGTGTTTTTATCCTCGTTCCATTTGTCTTTTATAGCAGGCAGTTCTGTTATTTCTGGTGTTTTGAAGAAGAAATGACCTTGTTCCCAGAAATCAGGAAGTAATGTACATCTCTCCTTTATTGCACCAGCCACTTGTGCTACATAAGCATCATCGCCCTGTACCCCGTGTTTTTCAAGGTATGGCCTGATAAGCTCAACCAGTTCTTCATTGGTCTTTTTCTGTATATACTGATGGTTGTACCATTTAGCTTTCTCAAAATCGAACTTAGCGCCACCTTTATGTACGCGGTCGATAGAAAATTTAGCTATCAGTTCATCTAAAGAAAATAATTCTTGCTCTGTACCATCATTCCAACCCAGCATTGCCAGCATATTAATGAAGGCTTCCGGGAGAAAACCCTTTTCTTTGAAACCTTCTGTTGTCTCGCCCGATTTTGGATCGGTCCAGTTCATAGCATAAACAGGGAAACCAAGACGGTCGCCATCGCGCTTGCTTAGCTTACCATTCCCATCGGGTTTCAATATAAGCGGTAAGTGCGCCCATTTAGGCATTTGCTCTTCCCAACCCAGGTATTTCCACAGCATTATATGTACGGGTGCGCTGGGCAGCCATTCTTCCCCACGGAAGGCATGGGTTATTTTCATACGATAATCATCTACCACTACAGCCAGGTGATAGGTAGGCATCCCATCTGCTTTCAGCAATACTTTATCATCAATAGTGTCCAAATCAAACTCTATTTCACCCCGTATCATATCGGTGAATTTAACCCTGCCATTTGCAGGCAGTTTTA
>CBFGNI010000068.1:0-12876 GCA_965650105.1 uncultured bacterium
TCGTTTACTGCATAGAAGAGAATAAAGTTTACATGCTTGTTGTAAATGCATCGAAGATAGAAAAAGACTGGAACTGGATAAACAAATTCAACAACAAGAATGTTGAAATGCATAACATATCAGACAAAACAGGTTTGCTGGCAATACAAGGCCCTAAAGCTGTAGAATACATGCAACAGCTTACGGATATGGATATAACCAACCTTAAATACTACACTTTTGTAAAAGGTAAATTCGCCGGCGTTGATAATGTAATCGTTAGCGCTACAGGATATACCGGTGCAGGTGGCGTAGAAATATATTTTGAAGATGAAGGTGATAATGCAAGCAAGATATGGGATGAAATATTTAAGATAGGTGCACCAAAAGGCATGAAACCAATTGGCCTCGCCGCACGCGATACGCTACGCCTGGAAATGGGCTATTGCCTTTATGGTAATGATATAGACGATACCACATCTCCATTGGAAGCCGGACTGGGTTGGATAACAAAATTCACAAAAGACTTTACTGCTAAAAGCATTTTAGAGCAACAGAAAGCAGAGGGTGTGAAACGTAAACTGGTAGGATTAGAGATGGTAGATAAAGGCATACCACGCCATGGGTATAAAATACAAAATGCCACCGGCGAAGAGATTGGCTATATTACATCGGGTACACAAGCGCCTAGCCTGAACAAAGCAATAGGCATTGCTTACTTACGCAAAGATTTTGCAGCAGAAGGAAGCGATGTATTTGTAATGGTACGCGATAAAGCATTAAAGGCCCAGGTAGTAAAAATGCCTTTCGCCTAAGAGCATTTACACAATAAATTTGTAAACGGGCCCGTATGAAGGGCCCGTTTTTCTTTTGTACTTTAGACGATAGCTATGAATAAGCCCTTTCAATATTTATTCGCACTCATTGCGCTACTCTTTTTCACTTATGTAGTTCTGTGCGCCATATATGTTCCACTCACGGTAGATGAAGCATGGACATACAGAGAGTTTATTAAGGAATGACCCTGTACAAAAGAAAATAGCTACTTAATAGCATAGGCCTTCGTATATTTCATTTGTATAGTATTGGCATCTGCCGATATCATATAATAGTCGTAGAAAGTGTTGTTGTTGTTGTAATAGAAGCCAATAATATAGGTAAACGGTTCGTTACCTTTTTTCAATACAGGTACAACTTCTTCTCCTCCACGTGGCATTGTAAATTTCGATGCCGCCACTTTCGGTCCAACATTGGCTTCTACGGCATATGTACCTTTTGCAGAGTATTCAGTAGTTTTAAGCTTGACCACAAAATAGAAGTCATTCAGTTCATCTTCCGTAAAACGCATGCTATCTACAGCCAGCAATGTACCTGCCGGTTGTGTTTTCACAACTTCTTCTATCTCTTTTATTTGTTGTTGCTCGGGCGATCGATCTTTACAGGCACTTATTAGTGCAAATGTGAGTATGGCGAAGTATTTAAGGTTTTTCATAATCGGGTACAAATCTAATCATAGCAGACTGATACTCATAGTCTGAAAAGGCATAGAAGTATATTATTTTAGGATATGGGCTTAAACGTTTATTTTTAAGCACAATCTATTCCGATAACAATATGAAAAAGTGGACAATACCAGCTATGGCATTGATTAGTATGCATGCATTTACTGCCTGCAATGAAAACAAGGAAACTAAAACTGAGGCTACATACGATACTACATCGGTTGTTACCGCTAACTACGATACTGCTTTCGTAGTAGAGGCAGAAGCCTTTGCCGATTTACAATTGCTACGTTATGAAGTTCCAGGCTTTAATAACCTTAGCCTGCAACAAAAGCAACTGGCATATTACCTGTACGAAGCCGCTATGTCGGGACGTGACATTATTTACGATCAAAAAAGTAAATATGGTTTACTGCTACGTAAAACATTAGAAAACGTATATACCACTTATAACGGAGATAAGAGTAGTGAAGACTGGAAAAAATTTGAGGTGTATTGTGGACGTTTTTGGTTTAGCAATGGTAACCACCACCATTACAGTAACGACAAATTTATACCCGAATGCAAGTATGAATACTTTGCTGAAATAGTTAAGAATAGTAATGAAGCTGGTTTACCTAAAGAACAGGGTGAAACAGTTGATGCTTTTCTTACGCGCGTAAAACCATTGGTTTATGATATGAAGGTGGAGCCTAAAGTTGTAGACCTGCGACCGAATGTAGATAACGTAAAAAACTCTTCGAACAATTTTTATGAAGGAGTAACCCAAAAAGAGGTTGAAGAGTTTTATTCGAAATTTGACACAAAGGGCGATGCGCCATCATGGGGGTTGAATAGCAAAACCATGAAAGAGAATGGGCAAATAGTAGAAAAGGTATGGAAAGTTGGAGGTATGTATTCTGCAGCAATAGAAAAGATAGTTGGCTGGCTGGAAAAAGCTGTGACTGTTGCAGAAAATGACCAACAGAAGAAAGCATTGGAACTGCTGATAAAATTTTACCGTACAGGCGACCTTAAGACTTTCGACGATTACAGTATTGCTTGGGTTAATGACGTTAATTCGCGCATAGATGTTGTTAATGGCTTTATTGAAGTGTACCTGGATGCTATAGGTAAGAAAGGAAGTTTTGAAAGTGTAGTATCGATGAAAGATATAGAAGCTACCAAGCGCATTAAAGCGATTGCAGATAACGCTCAATGGTTTGAAGACAACTCGCCATTGATGCCGGAACATAAAAAGAAAAATGTAAAAGGCATAACAGCTAAAGCAATAACCGTAATTGGTGAAAGTGGGGATGCTGCACCAAGTACACCCATAGGCGTGAATTTACCTAACGCTGATTGGATACGTAAGGAGCATGGCTCTAAATCAGTATCGCTGAGCAACATCATTCATTCATACAACGTAGCTAGTGCCAAGGGCGGTATGCTGGATGAGTTTGCACTGAACGACACAATAAAAATAAGAGCTAAAAATTATGGCAACCTGGCTGCCGACTTGCATACCGATATGCATGAATGTATAGGGCATGCATCGGGCCAAATAAATCCTGGTGTTGAGACAACTGATAAAACACTAAAAAATTATGCATCTTGCCTGGAAGAAGCTCGTGCTGATTTAGTTGGCCTTTATTATGTAATGGATCAGAAGCTGGTTGATATAGGCGTAGCACCAAGTAAAGAAGTGGGTATGGCTGAATATGATAGCTATATGATGAATGGGCTGATGACACAACTAACACGTATAAAACAAGGTGACCAGATAGAAGAAGCGCACATGCGTAACCGAGCACTGAATGCACGCTGGGCTTATGAAAAGGGCAAGAAAGACAACGTAGTAGAGTTTGTAAAAAAAGATGGTAAAACTTATGTACGCATCAACGACTATAATAAACTGCGCGAACTATTTGGCCAGTTGCTGCGGGAGATACAACGTATAAAATCGGAAGGAGATTTTGCTGCGGGCAAAGCTTTAGTTGAAAATTATGGTGTTAAAGTTGACCAGAAACTGCACAAGGAGATATTAGAAAGATATGCGAAGCTTAATATAAAGCCTTACAAAGGGTTTATACAGCCTAAACTGGTTGCTGTAATGAATGGCGACAAGATA
This sequence comes from uncultured bacterium, assembly GCA_965650105.1. Lineage (GTDB taxonomy): Bacteria > Bacteroidota > Bacteroidia > Chitinophagales > Chitinophagaceae > Polluticoccus. The sequence goes on from CBFGNI010000068.1 coordinate 3,592, forward strand.
ACTGATGTAAAGGTGGAATACCCTACCAGCTTCTACCAACAAATGGTAGAATACGGTAAGAATTATGCATTCCTGCCTGTTAAAAATTAATCCTAACTTTTATTATAGAAAATGCCTGAGATAAACCTCAGGCATTTTCTATTTTTGCTACATAGCGTTTTTAATTTTCTCCCAAACTTCGTATAGTGCTTCTTGCTTAGGCCTGTCTGCAGGCATCTCTCTTAGCGGCTCGCATACTTGCAATGTATCGTAGCAGTCTTTAGGAAGTGTTTGGTATAGTTGCGTGCCCTTAGTTTTCCAGGCTATCATTTCATCACTTACTTCCTTTATTATTTTACCGGGGTTTCCTACTACCAATGAACGGGCAGGTATTTTAGTGTTAGCGTTAATAAAGGATAATGCACCTATAATACATTCATCTCCTATTTCTACTTCATCCATTATTACCGAATTCATGCCGACAAGTACATTGCGGCCTATAGTACCACCATGTATAATTGCACCATGGCCAATATGTGCACTTTCCTTTAATAGCACAGTTACACCGGGAAACATGTGTATGGTACAGTTCTCCTGCACATTACAGCCATCTTCTATTACAATGCCACCCCAATCGCCACGAAGTGCTGCACCCGGGCCTATATATACATCTTTACCAATAATAACATTGCCGGTAACGGCAGCTTGCGGATGTATAAAAGAAGATGGATGAACAACAGGTATAAAACCTTTGAAAGAATAGATCATGCTGTAAATTTATATCAGAACATGTAAACAATTAGGGTACAGGATCGTAGCCACTTTTACCCCACCAAGGGTTACAGGATAAAAAACGTTTAAAAGCCATCCATCCACCTTTCCAGGGGCCATATTTCTTTATGGCTTCTACACCATAGGTTGAACAACTAGGTGTATAGCGGCATTTCAAACCTAAGAAAGGTGATATAAATGCCTGGTATATTTTAATAAGCCAGGTAAAGAATATGGCAAATAGTTTATTCATTGTCCTTGGTCGCAAAGATATTACTCAATCGCGCAATGAGTTTGCCTATGGATGTATTGATAGTTTCCTGCGTTGGCAGTTCTGTACCAGTATGTATCAGGAAGATGTGTAGCTGTATATCCGCGGGAATGAGAGGATACAGAGCACTTTTTTGCAATCTCCAGGCTTCAAACATAAGCCTGCGTACTCTATGCCTGTCAACGGAGTGTTTAAATTTTTTCTTAGGCACGGAGAAGCCAGCCTTAACAGGCGATAATTCAGCCCCGCGCGGTGCAGTAGTGTAAATACATTTTACCGGAAAAACAGAAAACGCTTTCCCGTTACGGAAAAGCGTATCAATATGCTGCTCGCGCTTGAGCCGCTCGTATGCTTTAAAAGTGTTACGAATGGCGCAATGGATTAAAGTAATTATTTAAGACGACGCTCGTCTGATACAGTCAGCTTATGACGGCCTTTGCTACGGCGAGATGCCAATACCTTGCGGCCGTTTGCTGTTTCCATACGCTGACGGAAACCATGAACACTCTTACGGCGACGACGAGAAGGTTGATACGTACGTTTCATATTCTATTTGTTTTGTACCCATTTTACAACGGGCAGGATTGTCTTTTAAATAAGGAGTGCAAAGGTAATGAGAAAAAACAATACTAAAAAGCAATAAGTATGTTTTTTTATTCATTCCCCGCCTGTTTCCTAGCCTACAACGGTATGGTTATAGTGCCGGGTGGCCTCTGCAAGTTCTTTTATGAGCATTGGATCTCGTTCTATTGCATTGCCAACCACCACCACTGTAGCACCAGCTTTACAATTCATATACACCTTATCAGGCGTGTGAATACCCCCGCCTACAAATAACGGGATAGACGTATTGCTGCTAATTTTATGTATCATTTCCTCTGAAACAGGAATTTTAGCGCCACTGCCGGCATCCATATATAGTAGGTGCTTACCTTGCATTTCACCAGCCCATGCAGTGCAAAGGGCTATTTCGGTTTGGTTGGCCGGTATAGGAGCAGAATGGCTCATATACGAAACTGCTGTCTGTGTACCCCCTTCTATTACCATATAGCCGGTAGAAATTACTTCCAACCCGCTTGATTTTACTGCTGGTGCCGAAACTACATGCTGCCCAATCAGAAGATCGGAGTTACGGCCGGATATAAGTGAAAGATATAGCAATGCATCAGCTGCCGGGCTAACTTGTGAAGGACTGCCGGGGAAAAGTATAACCGGGATATCTGTTTCTGACTTAAACCTCTGTATGCACCTTTCTATGTGTTGGGCAACTACCAGGCTTCCACCCATTAAGAGGTAATCTACACCTGCATCGTTACATAATTCAGCCAGATATTCCATATCCGATGGTGCAACCTTATCGGGATCTACTAAAACAGCAAATCCACTTTTCCCACTTTTCTTTAGGTGATAGAGGTCTTGATATATTTTCCCGGTAGCCATAACAACAAAATTGTGCAATAATTGCGTAAAACAGTAAAAAAATTATGACTTTAGCTCTTCTTTCAGCAAATCGCGTATTTCTGTAAGTAGTTTCTCGCTCGCCGTAGGGCCAGCTGCAGGTTTGGCATCTTCTTCCTTCTTAAGCCTGCTTATAAGGCGTATGGCAAGGAAAATAAAGAAAGCAATGATGAGAAAATCGACCACTGTCTGTATGAAGTGCCCATAGGCAAAAACGTTAGCTCCAGCTGTTTTAGCCTGCTCCAGCGAGATGTAAGTGTCGCCATCCTTTGCAGGTGTAAGTACCAGGAATTTATCAGTAAATTTTTCACCCTTTCCTGAAATGAGACCTATTAAGGGCATTATCATATCATCGACCAGTGCAGTAACTATTTTACCGAAAGCACCACCTATAATTACACCCACTGCCAAATCAATAACGTTTCCCTTTACGGCGAAGGATTTAAAGTCGTTCCAAAATCCCATTGTGATAATTTTTATAAATCTAAAAAAATACTAGCTAACCCCCAATTTGGCCTTAATATGTTGGAAATCAATAGGAAAATGCCATTTCGAACATTTTCAATGCTAAAACAATAAAAACAAAAGACACTATGGAAACTTTTTTTGTAAAAAATGTTTCCATAGTTTTGTGCGCGATATGGATATTTTAACGAAAATACTCAGTGCATCAGCTGATCTGTTTCGCCAATACGGTTTCAAGGCGATAACGATGGATGATATTGCGAGGAGGGCGGGTATTTCGAAAAAGACGTTATACCAGCATTTTGCAAATAAGCAGGAAGTGGTAAGTGAATCGGTTAACTGGTACAAGTGTAAAATAACCGAGGAATGTGATGCCATGATAGAAGGATCGGAAAATGCAGTAGAAGCCATGGTAAAAACATCGGACATGATGAACCAGGCCTACAAACAAATGAACCCACATGCATTGGTTGAATTGCAACGGTTTTACCCGGAAGCTTTTGAGCATTTTAAAACCAAGCTGCTACAAAGAGATGTAGATATGTTGCGCGATAATTTGTTGCAGGGAATAGGAGAAGGCTACTACCGGGAAGAAATAAATGCCGATGTAATGGCACGCTACAGGCTGGAAATATCATTGATCATGTTTCAACCCAACTTGTTGGTGAACGACCGCTACGACCTGGTGTTTATCAGCCAGGAAATCTTTGAACACTTCCTGTATGGCATCATGACACCCAAAGGAGAGAAATTATATCAGAAATACAAAGACAAATACTTAAAGCAAGTTTCAAAATGAGACGAATAATATATAGTGTAATAACAATGTTTCTTATGCTGCCTATGGTAGGTAAAGCACAGGAACAACCTATACCGCTTAGCCTGCAAGATGCAATGGACTATGCAGTAAAAAATAATGTAAACACAAAAAACGCCCGCCTGGATTACCTGGTTCAGAAGGCAAAGAATGATGAAATTACAGGTATTGCCTTACCCCAAGTAAGTGGTAAGGGCGAGTTTAATGACTATTTGAACCCCGTTAAATCTTTCATACCCGGCGAATTTTTCGGCGGCCCTCCGGGTTCATTTACCGCGGTTCAGTTTACTCCCAAATACTCCAATACCGCATCTGTTTCAGGATCGCAAATTTTATTTGACGGTAGTGTATTAGTAGCCTTGCAAGCAAGGAAAGCTGTTTTGGAATTATTTGATAAAAGAACACAGATGACTGAAGAAGAGGTGCGATATAATGTTCAGAAAGCCTACTATGGGTTGGTAGCTGCGCAAAGGCAATATGTAATAATTAACAGCTCTATGATATACCTCAGAAGTATGCTTAGGGATGTGCAGATTTCTTATAAAGAAGGTTTTGTAGAAAAGATAGACGTAGATAGGAGCCAGGTAGCAGTAAATAATCTTTCAACAGATAGCATACAAGTAGGCAATGCAATTGTAGTGAGTGAGCAACTTTTGAAATACCAGATGGGTATGGATATTAATACACCTATCGTGCTTACCGATAGTTCTGTTGAAGAAAAAATTGTTGAAGCGCAAGGCTTGCTTAATGAAGATGCAGATTATGGGAATAGGACTGAATTTAGTTTGTTGCAGAGCCAGCTTAAACTAAATGAATACGATCTAAAACGACATAAATTATCCGGATTGCCATCGTTGGCTGCATTTGGAACGGCAGCATATAACTATTCTACCAGCAATTTTAAAGATCTTTTTAACGAGCAGTACATTTTCTATTCGCTGGTAGGCTTGCAGCTTAAAGTGCCCATATTTGATGGTTTGCAAAGGCACAATAGAGTTAAACAAGCCAAAATTGCTATGCAGCAAACTATAAATAGTATAGATGATTTAAAACGTGGAATTGATTTTCAGAAGGCGCAGTATAAAACAACATTGAGTAATGCATTATTGGTTTTAGAAGCAAGGCAAAAGAATTTTGAATTAGCAAATAACGTTTTAATGCAGGCTAAGAAAAAATATGATGCCGGTGTAGGTAGTAATACTGAAGTTTCCCAAGCACAAACAGACATGATACAAGCACAAGCTAATTTTTTAGATGGGATGTTAAATGTTGTAAATGCATCATCAGATTTGAAAAAAGCATTGGGAGATTTTAAATAACAATAACCGAAACAATACAAATTATATAACATGAAATACTCAGTATATCTTTTATTAACAACCGTTATGTTGTCGGCATGCGGTGGTGGTGATAAAGCTGGCAATAAAGATCAGCAGTTAGCTAAGTTGAAAAAAGAACGCCAGGAAATTGACAGCAAGATCCAAAAGCTGGAAGCAGAAACAGGCAAGAACAAAACTCGCAAGGCAACACCGGTAAGTGTTGTAGAGGTTCAACCACAAAAATTCAATGCTTTTATTGAAGTTCAATCGCAAATAGCCGGCGATGAAAACGTGAATGCAGTGCCGCAAATGCCCGGAAACGTGACAAATATTCTTGTAAAAGTTGGGCAAAGGGTAAGCAAAGGTCAAACCCTTGCCACTTTAGATGCTAGTAATGTTGACCAACAAATACAAGCTGCGGATATACAAGTTGCCTTAACTAAACAACTTTATGAAAAACAGCAAAAACTTTGGGCGCAAAATATAGGAACCGAAGTACAACTGATGACTGCAAAGGCTAGTTATGAAGGAGCTCAAAAGCAAAAAGCATTTTATGTAGCTCAACGCAACATGTCAACCATCAAATCGCCAATAAATGGTACTGTTGATGAGATAGCTTTGAAGGTTGGGGATATAGCAGGGGGCCAAAGTCCTAATCATATCCGTGTAGTTAATTTTGATAAACTGAAGGCGGAAGCTAACCTGGGTGAGAATTATTTGGGTAAAGTGCATCAAAACGACCCTGTAACTATTGTATTGCCAGACCTTAATGATTCCATTCAAACTAAACTGACTTATGTGTCTCAGGCAGTAGATCCGATATCAAGAGCATTCCTGGTACAAGTACGTTTAGGTAATAATAAAAAACTACACCCTAACATGTCTTGCCGCATGAAGATAGCTAACTATGAATCGAGCAATGCAATAGTAGTACCCGTATCTGTAATACAAAAAACGAACGAAGGTGATATGCTTTACATAGCTGATGGTAATAAAGCAAAGTCAGTCAAAGTAACTACAGGCCGTAATTCGAATGGCATGGTTGAAATATTAAGTGGATTGAATCCTGGAGATAGGGTTATTACAGAAGGGTATGAAGAGTTGGATAATGGCGAGTTGATTGAAGTGAAAGCATTGTAGAATCATTAGAAACAATCAAGTTTTATGAAAGACGTTTTCAAAGAGTTTAAGCCGTCCAGTTGGTCTATTGATAACAGGACTGCTATATATATACTTACAATTATCATCACGCTTGCGGGCTTGTTGACATATTTGAGTCTACCTAAGGAACAGTTTCCCGAAATAAAAATGCCACAAATTATTGTGCAAACTTTTTATCCCGGTACTTCTCCTGAAAATATGGAGAACCTTGTAACCAAACCTATAGAGAAGGAAGTAAAAAACCTTACAGGCGTAAAAAAGGTAACAAGTAACTCCTTCCAGGATTTTTCTGTAGTTATTGTAGAGTTTAATACAGATGTAGTAGTAGACAAGGCTAAGCAAGATGTAAAAGATGCGGTAGATAAAGCACGAACTGACCTGCCACAAAACCTGCCTAACGAGCCTGAGGTAAAAGATATTGACATATCTGAAATGCCAATACTGTATGTAAATATTTCCGGTAATTATGACCTGAATAAACTGAAGAAGTATGCAGATAAAGTGCAGGATAATATTGAAGAACTGAATGAGGTAAAGCGTGTGGATATGGTGGGTGCGCTGGACCGTGAGATACAGATCAATATGGATATGTTTCGTATGTCTGCAGCTGGTTTCACATTTGGCGATATAGAGCGTGCTGTATCAAGCGAGAATATTTCTTCTACTCCGGGCCAGGTTGCAATGAATAACCAGAAACGAATATTAAGTGTAAGAAAAGAATTCACCAGTGCACAAGAGATTGGGAATATTATAGTTAAGAATCAACAAGGTAAAGCAGTTTATCTGCATGATATTGCAGAGGTACGCGACGATTTTGAAGAGCAGGAGAGTTATGCCCGCCTGGATAATAAGAATGTAATCACACTAAATGTTATCAAAGCGCAGGGTAAAAACCTGATCGATGCATCAGATAAAATATATGCACTGATTGAACGGATGCAGAAAGAAGAATTGCCGAAGGATTTGAATATTGTGATCACTGGCGACCAATCTGATTCTACACGTACCACACTGCATGACCTGATCAATACCATAATTATTGGGTTTATATTGGTTACGATCATCCTTATGTTCTTTATGGGTGTCACAAATGCCTTGTTCGTAGCCATGTCGGTACCATTATCTTGTGCAATTGCATTTCTTGTAATGCCGGGTATAGGCTTTACGCTGAATATGATTGTGCTATTCTCATTCCTGCTTGCATTGGGTATCGTTGTGGATGATGCCATTGTAGTGATAGAAAATACCCATAGGATATTTGACAATGGACGAATGCCGATTGTAAAAGCAGCAAAAGCTGCTACAGGCGAAGTGTTTTTACCAGTACTATCCGGTACGGTTACTACCCTAATACCATTTATTCCTCTGGCATTCTGGAAGGGTGTGATCGGTAGTTTTATGTTCTTCTTGCCTATTACGCTTATCATTACGCTACTTGCATCTTTGGCAGTAGCCTATATAATTAACCCTGTATTTGCGGTTAGTTTTATGAAACCACATGATCCGCACGATTCCGGAAAACGCCGTTGGGGTAAAAGGGATAAAGTGCTAATGATTGCGTTCTTAGCTATAGCTGCTATCTGTTATTTGGCACGTGCCTGGGGCTTTGCCAACTTCCTTTTATTCTTGTATGGGTTTATTTTGCTTGAGAAATTTGTATTTGAAAAATGGATACACTCTTTCCAGAATAAAGCGTGGCCTGCTTTTCAAAATTGGTATACCAAAGTATTGAAAGGTGCACTTGCAAGACCCGGATTAACTGTTATAATAACAGTATGTATATTTATTTTTGCAGGTGTATTGATTTCTATTCGTGGCGCAAAAGTGGTATTCTTCCCCGATGCTGAACCAAATTTTGCTTATGTGTATCTGAACATGCCGGTAGGTACAGACCAGGCATATACGAATACAGTATTGATGAAACTGGAAAAGAAAGTAAATGATGCATTGGATATCGATCCTAAAACGGGTAAGAAAAATCCGGTTGTAAAATCAGTAATATCAAATGTAACCATTGGTGCAGTGGATCCTACAAGTGGAGAGGTAGGTAACTTCCCTAATAAAGGTAAGATAACCGTAGCCTTTGTTAAATTCTCAGAGCGCAATGGCGTTTCTACTACAGAACTGCTTGAGAAACTGCGTACTGCAATTAAAGGTGTCCCCGGTGCTGAAGTGACTGTTGATAAAGAACAAGGCGGCCCACCATTGCCTAAACCGATAGTGATCGAAATGACTGGCGATGATCTAGATACTTTATTGAACACATCTCAAAGGCTTAAAAAATTCCTTGAGGATAAGCAGATAGCAGGTGTTGAAGAACTGCGTTCCGATTTCCAGGCACGAAATCCAGAAATTGTATTTGATCTGGATAGGGAGCGCATGAATAATGAAGGTATCTCAACAGGCCAGGTAGTGGGTGATTTGCGTACTGCAGTATTTGGTAAAGAAGTATCACGCTTCCGCGATGCCAATGATGATTATCCTATCACTCTACGTCTGAATAAAGATCAACGTGAGAATATAGATGCGGTACGTAATATGCCTATGATATTCCGTGATATGGGTATGGGCGGACAGATAAGAACTGTTCCAGTTAGTGCATTTGCTGATATCCGGTATGATAACACATATGGTGGTATCAAACGTAAAGACCTAAAACGTATTATCACACTATCTTCGAACGTGCTGACTGAATACAACCCGAATGAAGTAGTAGCTGCTATACAAAGTGAGATAAACAACTTTAAAGCACCAAGTGGAATAAGTATTAAGATGGGTGGACAACAAGAAGATCAGGCAGAAACTATGGGCTTCCTGGGTAATGCGATGCTTATTGCTGTGGGCTTGATATTCCTGATACTTATTATGCAGTTCAATTCGTTTAGCCGTACAGTGATAATAATGAGTGAAATTGTTATGAGTATATTTGGTGTGTTATTAGGTATTGGTTTGTTTAAAACCGACGTATCGATAGTAATGAGTGGTATTGGTATAGTTGCTCTTGCAGGTATAGTTGTTCGTAATGGTATACTACTTGTTGAATT
>CBFGNI010000069.1:0-12780 GCA_965650105.1 uncultured bacterium
GTAGTGTTATTCAATTGCAGCCTGTAGCCTTTGAAGGTATTATTCAGATGCTCCAACTCTTTAAGCTGTTGGCTTATGGCCGATGTGGCTTTATTTAGGCTGGTATAATTTACCTCGTAGTTTATTTTGTGTATTACTTCTACTACATCGGCCATGATGGGTGGGAATTTGCAAGTGATTATTGGGGAAAGATGCACTTGCAGGCGGCATAAGAAGTACCTGGCAGTTATTTTTTGAAAGGAATTAACCAATCCTTATTAAAAGCAAATTTACAACAAAAAATAAACCAAACAAATATTTTAAAGAATATTATTTTTACTTCAAAATCACTTATATGAAATATATCACAGCAATATTATTTATGTTGTTTATGGCGAACACCGTCTTTGCCCAAATCTATAAAAACGTCTGGGAAGTGCCTGATGCAATACAAATGGGCTACAAAGGGAAAGTAAAAAAAGTAACAAAGACTACGTACAATATTAAAATGAATAATGGCAATGCAATGCAGGATACGATTGAAGAAAACATTATCGATTCTTTTGACGTAAACGGTTTTTTACAATACAGGAAAAACTTGAAAAACAATGAGACAACTATTTATAATTATGTAAATAATAAACTCGATCATTCTATTCTATACACCAACGGGATTAAAACGACGTTCAATGCATACACCTATGAAAATCCCCGCATAATAAAATACACGGAATATGATTACGACAAGGCCGGTATCGAATACAGTTTAACCGATAGGGTAAAGATCATAATATTGAACAGAACTAATAAGATAGATACCTTTTCGGGTTGTTCGGCAAGCCCTCAACATTGCTTGAAAGTTGCATGCGTTTATGTGAACGAGCGTACCAAAAAAGAATATCTGGATTATATGGGCAGTGGCGACTTCTTGCTAATGGACATACAGAAAACATTATTAACAGATAAAAATTCAAACCCTGTAGAAGTAATAATAGACCAAATGATCATTAACGCTACTTCTAAAGCCAATTACACCTACGAATATTACGATAATTAGCATCCACACATGTTAGGTAGGAAATTTGCAAGTGAGTGTTAGAGAGGATGCACTTGCAGGTGGCACTATAGAAAACCTGGTAGCTATTTTTTGAAAGGTATTAGCCCTACCTTGTTAAAAGCAAATTTACAACAAAAAATAAATTCACAAAAATAATTTAATAAATATTATTTTTATTTTCAAATCACCAACATATGAAATATGTAATAACTACGCTGCTAGCAATATTTTTTACCACCAGTCTTTTTGCACAGCAATACGCCAATATCCTGCAAACACCTGAGCTAATAAAGCGTGGCTATAAAGGGGTCGTAAAGAAGATAACATGCGAGACCTATACTACAGAAATAGTGATGGGAAAACCAGTTAAAAAGCAACTAAAATCTGTAGATATTGATTCTTTCGATAAGGCCGGGTTTGTTTTATCAACCAGGAATACCACGGACAAACGGTTATGTGTTTACCAATATGACCAAAAGAAACAGCTAACAGGAAGTATTTATTATCATGAAAATAAAATAGATTCTAAGCGCACTACAAAACTACTTTCTCAAAACACTTATACTTCTTCCACGTATTTCTATAACAATGCCAAAAAATCGTTTGAGACAAAACCGCACAACAATGATACATTAATATTCAACCGAAATAGCCGGTTAGAATCCCAGCATGGCATTGAGGGCAATGACTACTACGAATATTTAAATAACGATACTACTGTCATCTCCATATTAGATGGTAATATCATTTTCTCTCAAGTAGTCATTGAAAGAGACACGTTTGGTAATAAGCTCAAAGAAACATCTATACCGAATCAAACAAATGAATATACAGAACCGTATCTATTGGTATACAAATACGAATACTACCAATAAACATTACCATGTTGGGTAGAAAATTTGCAAGTGAGTATTAGGAAGGATGCACTTGCGGGCGGCACTAAAACGACAATTGCAGGGGCATTACTACCACCTGCAATTTGTTTTTTAAAATAATACCGCTTTTGCTTGCGGAAAATCAGTTAATTATTCGCCTTTGTAACCATGTTCTATAGCGTCGGCCAGGCAATCTTCGCGGGTTTTGAACCCTCTTGGTGAAGCGCCTAAAACTTTCCTGTCGGCACCCGTGTGCTTCCAGCGCCACTCGTGCAGCGCATCCTTAAATATCAACCATGTTTCTGTCATAATGAGTGTAAGCTAGGCATAATATATTTAATGCATTTTTCGCCCACCTACCGCCCTCACTATCAGCCACCTAAAAATAGCCGCTGGGCGAGTAGCATTCTTTCCAGTATTCCACTATCAGGGTAATGGTTTTCTTCAGCTTATCGTAGGCGTGCGGCTTCAGGAAAAAGCCCTGTACCGACAGGTTGTAGGCATCGGTTACAGCTTCGCCACTTACCGATGTAGAGAAGAATATATACGGTATGCTCTTTTTGTTCATAGCCTGGCTGGTGTGTACAATATTTCGCACAGCAAAGCCATTCAGCTTGGGCATATTCACGTCCGAAAGGATAATGAAGGGCCGCACATCATCATTGCCCAGGTATTGTAAAGCTTCATCGCCGGTTGTAAAAAATTTTACTTCGTTGCTATAATTCAACTCGTTAAAAACAGTAGTTAGCAGAGCCTGGTCATCCAAATCATCTTCTATTACTACTATAGGCCCGTTTTTATTCATTTAATATATATGTAATTGCTGCGGCAATTTACGCTTTTAAAACGCACAACACATTATATTCCAAACAAATAGGGGCTACCTAAAGATAGCCCCGGTGCCTGGCCGCCCTTTATCCGCCGTTAGGCGGAAAGGTTACAGCCAATACGCTTAAGTATGTATCAATACTGTGCCAGCAAATGGCATTTGGCTCGGTTTTTACACATATTTATATATCCGCACACATGCAATTTAAAATACCCAATATTATCTCGGTTATCAAAACTGCGGTGAAAGACCTTGCCGCTAACGATGCCCTGCGTATGGCAGGCGCTACGGCCTTCTTCACCTCTTTCGCACTGCCCCCCATGCTCATGATCATTGTGCGCACCTTCGGCCTGTTCTTCGACCGCCGCACCATTGGCAGGGGAATAATGGGCAAAGTAGAAGAAGTGCTGGGCGAACAGGGGCGACAGCAAATACTATCGGTAATACGCAGCGTACATGGCTACCAGTTCAACCTGCTGGCCACTACCCTTATTTTTATCTTCCTGCTTTTTGTGGCCACCACCTTGTTCAAGGTTATCAGTGGCTCTATCAACCAGCTATGGAATGTGCGCCTCACACATAAGCGCAATTTCCGTTCTATACTCATATCGCGCACCAAAGCGGTGGGCATTATCCTGTTCACCGGCCTGTTGTTCCTCGCTGTTATGGGGGTCGATATAATGCAGGTGTACATGGGCCGTTATTTGTACCAGATATCGCCCACGCTTGGCAGCTATGTGTATGGCGTGCTCAACCATATCGTATCGCTGGTGGTGGTTACAGCCTGGTTCTTCATCATCTTCCGCTACCTGCCCGATGGCCGCTTCCGCCTGAAGGTAACGCTGGCAGGCGCAGCCGCTACAGGCCTGCTGTTTACCGTAGGTAAATATGCACTGCGGTGGATGCTATCGGGCAATTTGCAAGAGCTGTACGGTACATCGGGGGCGCTGGTGCTTATACTGCTATTCGTGTTCTACTCATCGCTTATACTATACTTTGGTGCGTCTTTCACCAAGGCCTGGGCCAGCCATATAAAAAGCGAAATACACCCCCTGCCCCACGCATCGGTGTACCATATAGAGCAGACGGAGGAAAAAGCCTGAAATATTTTGCTAGCTTTAAGGCAATTGTAAACTCTATGTACAAACATCTCATCGCAATAGCATTGCTTTTTAGCTGTTTCGCCTCGCAGGCACAAACCCGTATGTTGTCAGAGGCGCATTTGCGGTATAACGATCAGCTGGCGCAAGATGAATCATACGACTCTATTGCTTATGCATATATCAGCACCAGCGGCAGAGGTTGTGCAGCCTACGAAGAACATAATTTCGATACCAGCTACCGGTATTACACAGGTGGCAGTACACCTGTACCTACAGAACGCAAAATACAATTGTTCGATGCGCAGGACCGTATCACCACAAGGCTTACAGAAAACCTTGTAGGCGGCGGCTGGCAAAACTATATACGCGAATCTTACACCTACGATGCAGGTGGTAAAGTGGCAACCGATACTACCGAAGAATTTATATCGGGCAACTGGCAGCCAACTATGGCCAACATATATGTGTACAACAATGTGGGCACCCTGTTACAGGTCAGCTATACTATTTCGTGGAATAGCAGTACCCTGCAAAGCGATACTACTGCCCGCCATGTTTACAATTACGATGGCAACGGAAATGCAATACAGATAATAGGCTCAGGACACCGTGCCGATACATTGATAGTTGAAGACAGCACCTACCTGTTTTACAACAGCAACAATCTTTGTGTATATAAATATGTGCGCCTGCTCGATGACCCCAGCCTCAATACATGGATGAACGGACAGGGAATGGCTTATAAATACACGGCCACTAATAAAGTAGCAGTACAGTACCAGCTTACCGACCCGTTTGCAATGGGCCACATAGATACTACTTACCGCTTTGTAAATACCTACGATGCCAATGACGACCTGCTGACTTCCATATACGGCTTTAAAGATGCAGGTATCTGGAAAAGAAGCGACAGTACAACAAATACACACAATAGCGATCACCACCTCACTTACGAGCGTACCATGCAATGGGATGGCTTTGCATGGGTAAACACCATAATGACGGGAGCCAATAAATTCTATTACGCGCCTTACACACCTACTGCTGTAACTAACATAAGTAAAAGCAATGCACAGTTGCAGCTATACCCTGTACCCGCAACCAATACGCTATACCTACAGCTAAATGAAGACAAGCAACAAATACACACCGTAAGTATTACCGATATGCAAGGCAGGCAGGTAATGCAACAAACATATTTGGGCAATACTATACACTCAATAGATATTAGTGCGTTACCCTCCGGCATTTATAACCTGAGTATGCTAAGCACTAAAGGCGGTGTGCAGCATGGTAAGTTCAGCGTAGTGCGGTAGCTTATCCCATTATCTCAATAAAAGGCGCGGCTTTGGCTGCGCCTTTTTTTTGCCGGAAACACCTGGTGTTCTCGAATACTTTTGAATTAACGGAATCTTTGACGTTATTTGTATATACAAACCCAATAATATGAAAACATCCTTATTATGCATTTTATGCTTGCTAAGCAGTATTGTACGCGCACAAGTAATAGTTGCCGACACCGTTACCCAATATGATACTATAAGTATAACTGCACCTTTCGCGGCCAAAACATTAAGCCTGCTAGACAGCAACTTTAACGCCGACCAAACCATAATCACCGATAGCATATTTGAAAACAATATACATAGCTATTTCAGCACGGGGGTTATGCGCTATGACAATGGTATCTGGTATTTTTTCTCTTCCGGTACTAATTGGGTAGGCGCGGCGTTCATTAAAGACAGCCTGGGTACTGACCCCAATTCAACAACAGGCACTTATACCTATATAACTGCCAACGGCAATGTGAACGCAGGGCACATATTGGCTATCGATGTAGTAAAGGATGAAGATAATAATACATGGTATGGCTTCGGCTTTGCTGAAGACCAGACCTTTTACCGCCTTAATTTCGGCAGCTCACTGAGCAACACACCTGTGGTAACTTATACACACGCCAAATTCATATCGCAGCCAATGCAACTGAGCATTATGAAAACAGGGAGCAACTGGGTTGGGTTGCTTACTGAAGATGATGCATCGGGACATGCGGGGCTTTGGCGCCTGGATTTTGGCACATCGCTTGCCGCCTTCCCTACCCTCACCAAACTGCCAGACTTAGGTACCTCTCACAGGGCGCGCTTATTTGCTATGCATTATGAAAATGGCAGCCATTATGCACTTACAATGTCTTACGGTGGCGACTTGCAACTATACAATTTTGGCAGCGATCTTTTAAGCACGCCTACAATTACTGATAAGGGTGTGTATCCCGCAATTTCAAGCCTAAGTGGCTTCGTACTTACATCAGATTGCGGACAGGTGATAGCAAAAGGATATGGTATCACTAAAACCGTTACCCTGGCTATTAGCGGCTCTATTACCAATACACCGTTTATCACCTCTGCGCTCAATAACGATGCCGTGGTAAGTACACCTTGCGTGTATACTTATAACAATACACAGCACGTGCTTTATTGCAACAATACAAGCGGCAGTGCCGGTATATTACGCAGGCCAATATTAAATTACCCATCAACAACCAGTACCGCTTATAATACTGATGAGCTGAAGCATGTATTTTCTACAACGGGCCTGCAAACTATTAGCTTGTTGTGCAATGATGACCAGGGCAGCAGGGCCGTATTTTGTAAAGACGTGTATGTGAGGCCTGCAACCACCAACGTAACTGAACTAAAAAAACAAGGCGGCACGTTGCAACTGTATCCCGTACCCGCTAACAATACTTTAAATGTATCTATCAACTGGAAAGAAGCGCAGCCTTATACCCTCACCATAGCCGATATGCAAGGGCGTGTAAACATGCAATACAACAGCAAGAATACGAACGAAACCATAGATGTATCGATGCTACCGGAAGGTGTGTACAACATTATACTTAAAGGCGATAAAGGAGCCGTGCAGCATGGTAGATTCAGCGTAGTACGGTAGCTTATCCCATTATCTCAATACAATAAAAGGCGTGGCACTAGCTGCGCCTTTGTTTTAACAAAAAAATAAATACTATCTTAGCTGCCTAAACCCTATTCATGAAAAAGCTGATTTATTTAGCTGCTGCCTTATTGGTACATGCTAGCGCAAGTGTTGCACAACCGTCCGCAACAACTATCTTCAACCAAAATAATATCTTATCGTTTGTACAGGCAGGCAAACCACAAACTAAAACCAACGCAATCAACTCACGTATTATTGCCGCCAGCGCTTACGCTTTTAGTCCATTGGCGGGCGCTTATATACTGAATGATTCAATAGCGTACAAGTATAGCGGCAACCGTGGCGGCGATGGCAGTGCTATCCCAAAATTCGATACTGCCCGGTATATCGAGCCCTCAACAGGTATGGTAACACGGCAGGAAACTGTCATTTACGATGCGTATGATAACGCGGCAGCACATGCCGTTGCCGCACTGAATAGCAATACCGGCAATCTGGAAGTAATTCAAAAGGCCGTTTATGGTTATAATGCCAACCACCTGCAGATTACCGACAGCAGTTTTGTATGGTCTAATATAGTCCGAAGTTTTTTACCAAGAATTGCTGTTGCATATACTTATAACACTGTAGGCAAAATGATGACCGAAACCGGTTACCGCTACGATGCAAATACGCAACAGTGGGTTGCCGCAGTATTGTACCAGGTACAATACACCTACGATGCGAACAACAACCTCACCGAAAAAACTTTTTTGGCTGATAATAGTATGGGCACCCTACAAAACCAGGCTAAAGACATATATACCTATAATGCTGATAACATGCTCACCTCACATGTAAAACAGGAATGGAATCATAACGCCTGGAAAAATACTGACGAAACATACTATACGCTGAATACGAATGGCATTGTGGAAAAACAATTGATGTTGCATTACAACCGCGGTACCCAAACTATGGATACAACCGGATATCAATTAAACAATACCGGCGCTAACAACAATATCACTGAAAATATTTACTACGATTATGACTATAACCTGCATACGGGTGTAAAAGCAAGCAGGTCGCTAATAACCTACAATAATTTCAACCAAATAATACGTATCGCTTCTGAAGAATGGCTTGACAACAACCATTGGGGAACCAGGAATAGAGGATCTATCTTTTATTACTACTACGAAACATACTTCCCTACCGACGTAGCGCAACTACCACAGCAAGGCGGCACGTTGCAACTATACCCTGTGCCCGCTAATAATACACTAAATATATCCATCAACTGGAAAGAAGCACAGCCTTACACCCTCACCATAGCCGATATGCAAGGGCGTGTAAACATGCAATACAACAGCAAGAATACGAACGAAACCATAGATGTATCGATGCTACCGGAAGGTGTGTACAACATTATACTTAAAGGTGATAAGGGCGGTGCGCAGCACGGTAAGTTTACTGTGGTAAGATAATAAGCAAACGCTACACAGGTAGTTCAAACTCAATTTCAAAAGTAGTGCCCCGCCCTACTTCGCTTTGTACGGTGATGGTGCCATCCATCGCGCTTACCTGTTCTTTCACCATGTATAGCCCAACGCCTTTCCCTTCGGTATGGCTGTGAAACCTGTTGTATAAACCAAACAGTTCGTTACTGTTTTGCTCCAGGTCAATACCCAGGCCGTTGTCTTTAAATATCAGTTTCAGCACGTTTTCATGTTTCACCGATGATATTTCTATTACGGGCGTAACACCCGGGCGCTTGTATTTAATACTGTTCGAAATAAGATTGAAGAATATACTGTACAGGTAACTTTTCAGCGTTACCATTTCATCTGCCGCGGTGAAGTTTGAAACGATCCGCACGTCCTCATCATCCAGCAAAGACGTTATGCTCATTTCAATATCTGCCAAAATTTCTGAAAATCTTACAGGTATTTTATTTTCGTTGATAGGGCTATTTATATTCAGTATATCGTTCAGGTCGTGTATCACCTCATCCAGTTTTCTCACCGAATTCACAATACCCTCTACCAGCTCCAGGTCTTCGCCTTCATATTTGTTCAGCGTCAAAAGGTCGGCAAGGCCTATAATGGTGGTAATGGGTGCACGCAGGTTGTGCGATATCACATAAGAGAACTGCTCCAGTTTCTTGTTCCGTTCTTTTATATGATCCAGTAATTGCTCTTTATGAAGGATCTCCTGCTTTTGCTTGGTAACATCTATTGCGAAGCAGGAAAGGCCTATAACCTCTTTATCGCTCCATATAGGGTATATGGAGAAACTGATGCAATTGTAAAGGCCTGAAATGGTAAACTCTTTTTCAAATTTTACTACCTTACCCGACAGCGCTATTTCATAAGTGTTTTGCCAGGCAACTACTTCTTCAGGTTCCAGTTTTTCAAAAACCTTATGTACCGTATCGCCCGGCTGTATATCCAGGCCATACACCACCTTTATGCTGTTTTTCAGGCTGCTGTTACATGTAATATAGCACAGGTTGGTATCCAGCGAATATATGTTCGCATCTGTATTTTCAATTATACCGTTGAGGTTCGATTCCGACTCGCTCAATGCTTTTTCCATCAATTGCCTTTGCCTGCCCCGCTCCAATATATCCAGCGCGTAAGATATATCGTTCGATATTTCTGTCAGCAGTTCTATTTCCTGTTCTTTAAAAAAATATTTTTCAGCAGAATAAATGTGTATCGAGGTCACTATCTCGCCACCGCGCCTTATGGGCAATATTATAAAAGAACCAAACCCGCATTTGGAAGCAAAAGCCTCCCATTCGTTCAGCGGGGCGTCTGCAACTACTTCGTTGGCTACAAAATATTTCCCTGCTTTCACTACAAAGTCTTGCAGGCCGTTCGTGTACAGGCGGTTCTTCAAGCTGTCTATATGTTCGTCGGGTATGCCTGCGTGCTCCGTAAGGTTTATGGTGGCGTTGGGTATATCAAGCTCGCCTACCCAGGCAGCACAAAACTTTCCAAATTCAACCGCTATACGGCAGGTTTCTTTAAAAAGCACCTCTTCTGTTTTGCAGCGTACAATGGCCTGGTTTATCTGGCTTATAAAAGCATACAGGCGGTTAACATGCTGCACCTTTTCTTCCGCCGCTCTTTTATCAGTTATATCCCTGAAATTATCAACAATGCCGCGAACGTCAGGGTCATCCAGCAAATTAGTTACCGTAGCCTCTATCCACCGCCAGTTGCCATCCTTATGGCGCATTCGCCCTGTATGGCCTTTTATGGGTATGCCGGGGCTGGCCAGTACTTGCTCCATCACCTTGCCCAATGGCAATACATCATCAGGGTGCATTAAGGTAAGCAGGTTCATTCGCATTACCTCTGCCTCGGTATAGCCCAGTATCTTATTGACCGATGGCGAAATATAAAGGGGGTCACCCTGGGGCGATAAAATAACAACGCCATCATCGCTATGCGCCAGTAAAGACCGGAAAGTATTCTCGTTATACCTGCTCAATTCAACTCCTTCATTCTGCTCCATCGTTTAAGTATAATAACCTCGCCATGCATCACACATGCAATAATTACAAATTTATTTATATTTATTGTAAAATAAAAATGATTATTAGCTGGCATCACTTAAAAAGATTAGATTGTGGTATAGCGCACAAATGCGTTACCGGCAACTATGAAACAAAAAAGTGAAAAAACATACGCAGGTGTATGTATGGATAATGCAAGCGCAGTAATTATAAGTGTTGATAAAGAAACCGAAAGCGGTGAATTTATGATGCAGCGTACTATAAAAGGCAATGAAAGCCACGGTGGCGGCAGCGAACATACTATGAACAACACCAAACATAACGATGCGCTTAAATACTTCAAACTGGTAGCTGCCGAACTAATGCCTTTTGATGAGATATATATATTTGGCGCAGGCACGGCACAGGAGCAATTTAAAAACTACCTGGCCGATGATGCACAGTTTAATGATAAGCAGGTAAGTATAGGCAGCACAGAACAGCATATTACCGATCCGCAGAAGATAGCCGTTGTGCGCGATTTTTTTAAGGTGGGATAAATTTACCCCAGGGAATAAAATAATATAGAATAGGATAGTAGAAGCGCAGCTGAACAGGCTGCGCTTTAGTGTTTTATAAAAAGAATACTCGTATTACAACTGCGCATCGCCGCGGGCCATCGCCATAAAATACTCTTTTACAAATGGTGCCAGCCCATCAAATTGTGCTTCATCTACCTGTGCAGCCAGTGCGCGTGTTTCTTCGCGTGTAAGGTTTAAGTGATCACTATTGCCCCATTTATAAAGAGGGTTAGCAGGTTGAAGTTCATGTGCAAGTAACATTTTGCTTTTGCCTTCACCCGCAGATGCATAAAATAACCCGGGCGAATGGTTAAGCATCCACCCTGTTATAAAAAGATATAAAGGATCGGTAAGAAATTCATATTCGTGCCAGTCGTCCAATTGGTCATTCAGATAATAATTATCAAATAAGGGGTCTATGCGCTGTTGTTCTGTAATAAAATACCAGCAGAAAAATATCAGGTCGATACCCGATGCCATATCTTGCCGGTCGCACTGTTCATTCTGTAAAGCAAATAGGGTCTGTAGATTCCAAAAAGGGTCATTAGGGTTTTCCATCAGGTTGAACTCCTTTATTGTAAGATTGATATCTGTCAAAAAAGGCTTTAGGCCTTCAACAATATCTGCAGGCACCCAATTTTCATTTTCAAAATTGTAATCGCCATCCTGATGCCTGTAGAACATTGTACTGCTGCCCTTATAGTAAACCATTGCATAATTGGGTAGCAAATCTTCATCGGCATATATGCAGCAGTAGTTTATCCGTTTACCATCATTATAGCGTCTTATTTCCTGAGTGTATTTGTACTTATGCCGTATGTCAAATATTTCCTTATTCCAATCTGCTATCATCAATTCTTCAACTTTTTTTTGAAAAGCAACTGAATCCTGCTCATGCATCATTTGAGTAAATGCATCTGCTACATTAATATCTTTAGGGGGTACCCTGTTGCGGCGGCGGTATACATATTGTGTGGCGGCCAGCCCCGCAATAATAACTGCAATGCAAAACAAGGAGATAAGAAGCCCCTGGCCCTGGGCGATAGGTTGTGACATAGCACAAAAATAGCAGTTTTACCTTCTGCTGTTGCAACAGTGAATTCAAATAATTATACCGGGGTTATCTAGCTAACTACCAAACCCATCGATAGCGCATATTGCTTCAGGTCGAAGGCTTCAGCGCCTATAAGTTTATCCAGCTTTTCATTGTAACGCACCATATTTACCGCGGCAAGGCTGGTTTCCCCCACCCACTCGGTTTGCGTAGTGTACTGCTTATTGGCTATGGCCTTCATTTTGCCGGCCTCAGCGGTTTCTCCTGCTTGTTCCAGCTTATGTATCAGCTGCTGAAGTATTTCTATATAAGTCATTGCGGGTGTGAAGATAACACTTCTTTTGCATCTGTATTTGCCGTTGGTTCAGTATAGTTGTACAGACTATAAAACCAATTTACGGCAATATAAAAACCATTTTAAAAGGCAACTACGGCTTCCATCATCAGTCCGTTGAATTTACCGCCCGAGCGTATATCCGTAGCTTTGAAATTATCGTACACCTGGCTAACATATTCGGCTTTCATCATAATGTTTTTGGTAATGAACCAGCCCGCAGCACCCGAAAGCCTGCTGATGGTCACATCATCGGTATTCAACGGCAGTTGCGCCGTTAGCGAGTTGTAGCGCCCACCTATCCAGAATTTCTCGCTGCGTGCGGGAAACCTGTACAGCAGGTCGGCGGCGTATTGTGTAGCCTTGCGCATATCGGGCTCGGTTATTTTACGGCCCTGCGCTATTTCATAAGTGCCAAACAGCTCAAGGCCCTTGTACTTTACAAAAGGGTTGAACATGAAGGTAGTAACCTGCTGGCTGAACTGGGGGTTGAAGCGCCCCGACCATGCATTGCCCACGGCTGTAG
>CBFGNI010000070.1:0-12722 GCA_965650105.1 uncultured bacterium
TGCTGCATACACACTGAATGCACCCGTATAGCAGAACAGGTTGAGCACGCGTTTGTCCTTCACATCTTCCCGCACCATGTTGCGGGTTATGCGATGGTCCAGGAACAAGCCTGTATCCAGGTAGTCGGTCAGGTTGATGATGAAGCTAAGCCCATTCTCCGGCACTATACGTTCCACCTTTTGCTCAGCGAACTTCTCGTACTGCCCTTGCCTGTTGGTCTTACGCTGGCGTTGCTTCATGAATACTACAGAAGGTTCAATCTCTAGTACCTGAGCAATCACTTCCTTACAAGCGTTCAGCCAGGCATCGTGCTCCTCGTCTTCCATGCCATGCTTGCGTTTGTATTCGGCAGCATGCACTACGTCTTTGTATATGTCAATGGCAAAAGGAAACTCGGGCAGGTCATGATCGTAAAAGCGGTAGCAGGCAATATCTTGCCTGCGTGCCGTCTTGCTGTAATGCTTGTACATCTTCCGCAAGCGGTTTTCGAACATGGTTAGTTTATCGGAGAAGTCGAAGGTCAAAATGGAAGGTTGAATATATACAATAGTAATACTACCTTAAATAACTAGTCTGTTTATCTGCGGGTGGCTTGTAGTAGTTCGATTTCTGCTTGTGGGGCATTTTCTCAATACGTTTCTGGTAGTAAAGGCTGTCTTCTTTCGACATTGGGAACTCCTTTTGGTACACCAGCTCATCTACCTGGTAATCTTCTTCGCGCAATAGACGGCCGGTACGGGCATCATAAAAGCGCCACAAGCCGTGCCGAACTGTTCGCCTGTCGGTAGATATGGATCGTAATGATTGTTCGCCTGTTATTGGGTTCTCTACTATGAATGTATCAACTGCCCTGGCAGGATTTAAACCCCTATAATTGCCTGTGGCAATCAAAAAACCACGTTCAAAATACTTTGCTTCACCATCCAGCACATTGTTCCTATATGTTTCCATCGCTATCAGCTCACCTTGTTCATCTAATTTATACCACGCACCATACTTGCTACCGCGGTCGTAACTACCAAATTCAGTGTAGCCTTCTTCGCCCATACGCTCCGGTTGGCTTATTACCCACATACCGGTTCGTTTACCACGCAGATCTAACTTATTAATATTAGCAGGACGAGGTGCGTTGGTTTGAGCGGTAGCTACCATAGCCAAATACAGCAGCGCTATAACCAGGATAGTTTTAACAATTCTCATATATATTATACAGCGAAAGAAGTACCGCAACCGCAGGTACTGCTGGCATTAGGGTTTTTGAAGACGAAACCACGGGCGTTCAACCCATCAGAAAAGTCAACCTCCATACCATGCAGGTACAGGCCGTGTGCTTTTTTCATGACCACAGGTATATCGGCAATTTCATATATCTCGTCGTCATCTTCCTTATTATCGAAACCCAATAAATAGCTTAGGCCGGAACAGCCACCACCTTTTACACCTACACGCAAAAACTGGGTTTTATCAAAATCGGGCTCATTCTTCACCCTGTGCAATTCTTTTATTGCTCCTTCCGTTAGCGTAATCGGGCTTTGTACTGTCGTTTCCAATTTTATATTAAATGTTTATGCAAAGTTACCACACCATTCAGGGGTATCCAAATAAGGATAGTTAAAGTATTATTTGCATCAATAAAGATATAGAGAACCGTGAGTTTGGCATAAACTGGCGAACATTTTTTACATTTGCCTCCTGCAAAATCAAAAAAATTATCATGAGCGAGGTATTAGACAATATATTCAATGATGCTTCTCAACAAATGAAGCGCGCCATAGACCACCTGGAAACAGAGCTAAGCCGGATACGCGCCGGTAAAGCAAACCCGCAAATACTGGATGGTGTTTTTGTTGATTATTATGGCTCTGCTACTCCATTAGCCCAAGTAGCCAACATCACGGTGCCTGATGCACGTACTTTGGCTATACAGCCCTGGGAAAAACAAATGATGGCGCCAATAGAAAAGGCCATTATTGCATCGAACATAGGCCTGAACCCGCAAAACGATGGTACCATGATACGCCTGTTTTTACCGCCACTTACTGAGGAGCGCCGTAAAGAATTGGTAAAAAGGGTAAATGGCGAAGGTGAAAATGCTAAAATATCGGTTCGTAATATACGCCGCGAGGCTATTGAGCAAATAAAGAAACAGCAAAAAGATGGCCTTAGCGAAGATGCTGCTAAAGATGCTGAAGCACGTGTACAGGTGGTTACCGATAAACATATAGTTTTGGTTGACCAGCACTGCAAAGACAAGGAAAAAGAAATAATGACCATATAACAGGAAGCCTTCGTATTTTTGAGGACTTTTCCGATATAATCATAAATGATAACTTATTATGGATCAGCTACATAAGCAAATATTGTTGCTGTTTTCCATTCCCATTTACGCCATTCTGATACCACTGGAACTGGTATTAAGCCATTTTCATGGGTGGAAGTATTATAGCCTGAAAGAAACGCTGGTAAATATTTACATGAATATTGTGAATGCCGGTGTTGACTTATTACTACGTGGTGTAGCGCTTGCAGTGCTCATATTTGCCGCACAATATCAATTTAATATTGCCTGGAACCCGATTGTATATTGGGTGGCCCTGTTCTTGTGCGAAGACCTTATGTTCTGGCTGGAGCATTATATTGACCACCGTGTACGTTTCTTCTGGGCAGTGCATGTCACACACCATTCTTCAGAAGAATATAACCTTACAACGGGTTTCCGCTCATCGGTATTCATGCCTTTTTACCGCTACCTATACTTTATACCTTTAGCCATACTCGGTTTTCAACCTGTTGATATACTGTTTATGTATGCTATAACGCAGATATATGGCATACTGGTACATACGCAGGCTGTAGGAAAATTGCCGAAGATCATTGAATATATATTCGTAACTCCATCGCACCACCGGGTACACCATGCCAGCAACATACCATATCTTGATAAGAACATGGGTATGGCGCTTATTATCTGGGACAGGATGTTTGGCACCTTTATAGAAGAGATGCCGGAAGAGCCGCCTGTATATGGATTAACATCGCCGGTAGAAAACCCGCACCACCCGGTTGGCATCATCTTTCACGAATGGAAAAGCATTGGTAAAGACCTGAAACAACCTATCAGTTTCACACAAAAGCTGGGATACCTCTTCAAAGTACCGGGCTGGAGCCATGATGGCAGCCGTAAAACCACCAAAGCATTGCAGCGAGAGTGGGAAGCAAACCAAAAAAAAGCAACCCAAAAGGCTGCTAAGAGAAAAGTAAGAATATTAGAAGAAGCGCTGGATTAGTGCCCTGCCATTTTCATTATCTTTTTATACTCGGCAGGTTTTACAGCACCTACCGACAAGCGTGATAAACGTACCAGATCCATATCAGCAAGTGAAGGTTCTGCCTTTATATCAGCAAGCGTCACAGGCTTCTTCAATGTTTGTATTGGTTTCAGATCAACGACTACCCAATTGGGGTCATCGGTTGTAGGATCCTGGTAGGCTGATTTAACCACTTCGGCAATGCCTACTATAGCCAGCCCTTCGTTGCTATGGTAGAAAAATACCTGGTCACCCTTAGCCATTGCCTTGAGGTTGTTTCGCGCGGCATAATTGCGCACGCCATCCCAATGGGTTTTACCGTCTTTATTAAACTGCTCCCAACTATATTTAAAGGGCTCTGATTTTACCAGCCAGTAATTCATTTTTTTAAATTAAAAATTCAAAATGCAAAAGTCAAAAAAATACTATTGAGCGTACTACCGGTCTCTCATCAATAAGTATTGCGCCAATTCGAATAATGGCTCTTTACGCTTGCTGACAACAGCTGCCTCTTCCAGGCATTTAAAAGCCATATCCGAATATTGTTGTACAGCTTGCCTGCATGCTTCATCGGCCTTGGTACTTGCAAATAAATTGAGCATAGCAGGCACTTTATCAGTGCTCTCCATCAGTAATACATCATCTATTTCTTTACGCTGCAAATGGTTGGCATTGCCCACTGCGCTTAGGTGCAAATATGTTTTTTTATTAGCAATGATATCACCACCATTTTGCTTACCTAATTTATCAGTGCTGCCAAAAGCATCTAAATAATCGTCCTGCAATTGGAAGGCGATACCCAGGTTTTTACCAAATTCATACAGCTTATTTGCATTGCCTTCAGTTGCTCCACCTAACAGGGCGCCCATCTTTAAGCTGCATGCCAGTAGCACCGATGTTTTCAGCGTAATCATGTGTATATATTCTTCAATACTTACATCATTACGGCTCTCAAAATCCATATCCCATTGCTGACCTTCGCAAACTTCTATCGATGTTTTATTGAATAGCTGCAATACCTGCGGCAGGCTGGTGTGTATTTTAGCCAGTTGATCGTAAGCATATATATTCAGCACATCGCCGGATAAAATAGCTGTAGTGAGGTTATATTTTTCATGAACGGTTTCTTTACCCCTGCGTAGCGGGGCCCTGTCCATTATATCATCATGTATCAGGGTAAAGTTGTGAAACAACTCAATACCCATGGCACCATGCCATGCATCTTCCGTTATATCACCAAACAATTCGTTGCTCATCAGGCATAGCACCGGCCTTACTCTTTTACCACCCAGTTCCATAAAATACCTGCAGGGGTCGTACAGGCCCGATGGCAATTGCGGAAAAGGCAATGATTCTTTTAAGCGTTCTTCAAATAGTTCAACTAGCAGGCTGAAACTGTGCATGTGTTATCTTTTACGTTTGGCAGTTTTTTTACCGTCTTGTGGTTTAGCTTCCGCCTTAGCAGATTTTTTCTTCGGCTGGCGCTGTGGTACCTCCAGCAAAGTAAAGTCAATTTGCCTTTTCTCCAGGTTGGTAGCCACTACACGTACTTTCACCCTGTCGCCAATGCTAAATTTCAAACCGGTGTGCAAACCTACTAAAGCATACTCGCCTTCGCGCATCTCAAAATCATCAAACTGGGCAAGATCCTGTATCGATACCATGCCTTCGCATTTGTGCTCAACTGTTTCAGCCCAAAAACCAAAGCTGGCCACACCACTTACCACAGCCTCAAAATCTTCGCCCACATAGTCTTGCATGTATTCTACCTGCTTGTACTTATTGGCAGCACGCTCTGCTTCCATCGCTTTGCGTTCCTGGTCGCTGCAATGGCGGCATTGTTGCTCCATATTTTTCACCGGCTTAATATTGTTATCCAGGCACTCCTGCAATACGCGGTGCACCAATACATCGGGGTAGCGACGTATAGGAGATGTAAAATGGCAATAATCTTCAAAGCCAAGACCATAGTGACCAATATTTTCAGTAGTATAAACAGCTTTGGCCATAGTACGGATACCTAAAGTTTCCAACACGTGTTGCTCCGGCTTCCCTTGAACCAGCTTCAGCATTTCATTGAATGAGCGAGCAATGGTCTCAGGCGTATTCATACTGAATTTGTAACCGAATGTGGCAGCAAATGTTGCGAATACATTCAGCTTATCTTCATTAGGTGCGTCGTGTACGCGATAAGGAAATGGTACAGGCTTGCCTTTTACTTCTATGCCTGAAATATATTCAGCTACCGTACGGTTGGCCAGTAGCATAAATTCTTCTATCAGCTGGTGCGCTTGCTTGCTTTCTTTTACCACTATGCCTATTGGCCGGCCGCTATCATCGAGCTGGAACCTTACTTCCTGAGAAGAAAAATTGATAGCTCCTTTTTTGAAACGTTGCGCCCGCAGGTCTTGGGCCAATTCATTTAGTAACAATATTACATCTTTATGATCTCCTTCTTTACCTTCTATAATTTCCTGTGCATCTTCGTAAGTAAACCTGCGTTGCGATCTTGTTATTGTACGGCCCAGCCAATAGTCTTTTATCTTACCTTTTTTATTGATCTTGAACACCGCTGAAAAAGTATATTTATCTTCATCGGGCCTTAGCGAGCATAATTCATTCGATAGACGTTCCGGCAACATGGGTAGCACCCTGTCGGGCAGGTACACGCTTGTAGCCCTGTTATACGCTTCTTCATCCAGTTTCGATCCTGCTTCTATGTAATAGCTTACATCTGCTATGTGTACACCCAATTCATACATATCATCGCCCAGGTCTTTGAAAGATATTGCATCATCAAAATCCTTTGCATCTAGCGGGTCGATAGTAAATGTAAGTGTACCTCTCATATCCCTGCGCTTCTTTACCTCGTCGCTATGCACCCCTTCAGGGTAGCGTGCAGCTTCTTCCATCACTTCCTCGGGAAAGGTAAGCGGGAAACCATTCTCTATGAGTATGCCTTTCATGGCTATCTCATTGGCACTTTCGTTAGTCAGTATGCTAACAACTTCACCAACCGGATTTTTCGATTTGCCATTCCATTCCACTATACGTGCTATTGCATGGTCGCCACTTTTTGCGCCATGCAACAGGTGTAGTGGAATAAACAGATCGACCGGCATACTTTCATTATCCGTTATCAGGAATGCGAAATGGGGATGTACCTCTATCTTGCCGCTAAATTCCGATTGCTTTCTTTTTATTACATCTATTATCTCTCCTTCAAGGCGGCTGCCGAATTTTCTGCCACGTTCGTTCACTTCCACGCGCACCTCATCGCCACTAAAGGCTATGCCCAGTTTATCACGCTTTACAAGTATATCCTTTTCCAGGCCTTCCACTATTACAAAGCCCATACCCCCGCGAGTCACTTCCAGTTTGCCTTTGTAAATTTTTTTGCCCGAGCTGTCAACTTTCTTTTTGCTCGATGCCTTATGTTTTTTCGTCATAGTATGTGTGGTTTTCCGCTGCACTTCTGGCAACGTATTCTAAAACTATACTATCAAAATCATTCCCATTGTTAAATAAAAACGAAACATTGATAGGTAATACAATCAGCTTTAGCCCCCATTCCTGCAATTTATCAGCATGCAAGTGCAGGCGTGCCGCATCTTTTTCGGTAGTTACAATCACTTTATCAGCCACTTGCCAGTTATCGAATGCCGCCTTGATCTCTTCCAGGTCGCGACTGCCAAAATAGTGGTGGTCGGCGTAAGATAATACATGCACATCGCCGGCAACCGACCTTAATTCTGCTACCAACGGTTCCGGCTTTGCAATACCACATACCAATACGATATTCTTACCTACTAATGATTCTGTTTCCTGGCTGAATACATTGTAAGGCTGCGAGTATTCGATAATGGTAAAGAAAACTTTCTGATGTGGTAAAGGATTGATCGAACGGACCATTTCATCAGCAACAGACCGCTCAAGCGTTGGCGGGCATTTCGATACTATGATCACATCGGCACGTTTATATGCTATCCTGCTTTCGCGCAATGTACCCAGTGGCAGTATATGATCTTTATAAAATGGTTTTGAATAATCGGTAATTAAAATATTAATGCCCGGCTTTACCGAGCGGTGCTGGTAAGCATCATCTAGTATTACCGTTTCAATATCCGGCTTCTTTTGCAATAATGCGGGTATGCCCGTCAGCCTTTCTTCTGCTACGCTTACTGTAAGCTCAGGATATTTCATGAAATATTGCATCGGCTCGTCGCCTATGCGCAGCGCGTTAGTTGTTTCATCGGCCAGGATGAATCCTTGTGTACGACGCTTATAGCCCCGGCTCATGGTGGCAACTTTATAGCTGTATTGTAATAAATTTATCAGGTACTCTACATGTGGCGTTTTACCCGTGCCACCTACCGATAAATTACCTACACTTATTACAGGCACACTAAACTCAACCGATGCATAGACACCTGAATCGTACAGGCGGTTGCGCAGCCAGACTACGGCACCGTATATCAGCGCAAAAGGATATAAAAATATCCTGACAACAGAAAAAATATGATATAGTGCGTTTCTTTGGCTCATTGTATCCATCCGGCTTTTTGCAGGGCATATTCCAGTACCTTCTCTTCAGCAGTAAAAGGCTTTACCTTATTCAACCCTAAATGTTCTATTCCTTTTTGTATTGTCTGTTGGTTATCAGCAGTCTTTCCGTTCAACGCAAAGTTACCCGCTTCCAGCAAGCAGGCTTCAGGCATCAAGCCGATCAGCTCACTACCTATTAATTCTACGTTTATTTCTTTAGCAACCGCCTTGCAGGCTTCCCAAGCCTTTAGGGGCGACGTTATCCTGTAGTCCAGTAAGTTCATCGATACCTGCGCACTTCCAAAATCGGCCATATACCAGCCTATAGCGCGTAACTTAGCCAGCAAACCGGGCACTTTTGTTTTTTGTCCATTCTCCTTCAGCCAATAGCCGCGCTCACGCAGGCGCAGCGCTATATATTCCGCTTTTTCAACGTCCTGCGTATTGAGCGATATATTGAACGCTACCAATACATCGCGTGCACCTAATACGGTGGCGCCTGTGCTTTGTGTAAAGATAGCAGGACCATAATCGGGCATCCATCCAGGTTGCTTCATTTTTTCTGCAAAGCCTTCATATTGGCCTTTACGTATATCGGGCAAAGCTTTACGGTGATCCGCTTTTGCAGAATACTCATATAGATATACAGGTATATCTAGTTCCTCTCCGACTCTTTTACCTAGTTTTTGTGAATAAGATACAGCTTCATCCATGGTCATATTGGCCAATGGCACTAATGGACATACATCGGTGGCGCCAATACGCGGGTGAACTCCTTCCTGCTTTGCCATATCAATACGTTCACCGGCAGTTTTTATAGCCTGGAAAGTTGCTTCCGTCACCGCCTCGGGCAAACCTGCAAAAGTCATTACCGTACGGTTGGCCGCGGGGCTTATATCTATATGCAACAGGCTTACATCAGGCACTTGCTTAATAGAAGCCGCAATAGCATCTATTACCTGCTTATCTCTCCCTTCGCTGAAATTAGGTACACATTCCAATAATGGCCCTTTACTTATCATAGGCGTAAATGTACATAAATGTCGATACGGTCAGTAAATTGCACCATATAATAAAGCTATGAACTGGATACAGCACCCTGTGCTATTGCAAAATGAATATGTGCGTTTAGAGCCATTGTCATCAGAACATTTCGACAGGCTGTTGCATATTGCCGCGGCACCTGAAATATGGCAGTTCTTATCTATAAATGGTACAGACAAGGATTTACTGCTGGGTGAATTAAAAAGCGCTTTATTGCGCAGGCCAACGGGTGAAGAATATGCCTTCACTATTTTCGATGCTAAAACGGGGGACGTGATAGGCAGTACGCGTTTTTATAATATGTACCCTGAACACCGCAAACTGGAGATCGGCTGGACCTGGTACAGCCCTGCGGTTTGGGGCAAAGGCCATAACACTGCCTGCAAATTACTACTCCTTACCTATTGCTTCGAAATACTGAAAACAGTACGGGTGCAGTTTCAGGCACATGACCAAAACATACGTAGCAGAGCGGCGATACGTAAAATAGGGGCCAAATTTGAAGGTACTTTACGCAACGAACGCATCAGGCGCGATGGCACTATACGCAATACCGCCATCTTCAGCATTATTGAAGAAGATTGGCCGGAAGTAAAGCGCCTGCTGGAATATAAATTAACTTCTCTTTTCAATACTTAGACTACCGAACTGTTTCTTTAGGTTTTAGTTTTATTTTTGCGCACGATGTCTGACAATAACCGTTACAACCAAAGGGGCGTATCTGCACAAAAAGAAGATGTACACCGCGCCATTGCCAAGCTTGATAAAGGCCTTTACCCGAATGCATTCTGCAAAATATACCCCGATTATTGGGGTGGCGACGATACCTATTGCAACCTGATGCATGCTGACGGTGCCGGCACAAAGTCGATACTGGCATATATGTACTGGAAAGAAACAGGCGACCTGAGCGTTTGGAAAGGCATCGCCATCGATTCTATTGTCATGAATATTGACGACCTGCTATGTGTTGGTGCCACAGGCCCTTTCACTTATTCATCAACCATAGGTCGTAACAAGCACCTGATACCGGGTGAAGTGATCAGCGAACTGATAAACGGCACACAATCATATTTCGATACTTTAAGACAATACGACATAGATATACACCTGCTGGGCGGCGAAACTGCTGATGTGGGTGATGTGGTACGTACCGTAATAGTAGATGGTACCATGAGCTGCCGTATGCGCCGCGATAAACTGGTAACCACCGAAAAAATGGTAGCAGGCGATGTAGTGGTATCACTGGCCAGCTACGGACAAGCCACCTACGAAGAAGAATATAACAGCGGCATGGGCAGTAACGGCCTTACCAGTGCCCGCCACGAAATGCTTAAGAAAGAATACGCTACAAAATACCCGGAAAGTGTTGACCCTAACCTGCCCGATGAAGTTGTTTACAATGGTAAATACAGCTTACTGGATGCTACCGAAACCCCACTGAATGTAGGTAAAATGATACTTTCCCCCACCCGTACCTATGCGCCGGTAGTATTGAAAGTATTGCAACAGCACTTCGACAAAATACATGGCATTATACATTGTAGCGGCGGCGGACAAAGCAAGGTTTTACACTACCTGCCTAAACCTTTGCGCGTGATTAAAAACAACCTGCTACCTGTACCACCATTGTTCAATATGATACAAGAAGCTGCAGGTACCGACTGGAAGGAAATGTACCAGGTATTCAATATGGGCCAAAGGCTGGAAATATATACCGATAAAGAAACTGCAGCATCAATTGTTGAAATTTCTAAATCTTTCGGTATAGATGCGCAAATTTCAGGGTATGTTGAAGACGCAGACAAAAAAGAAGTAGTAATAGATGGGCCCAACGGAAAGTTTACATACAATTAATTTGCTGCTTTTGCGTTGATATATTGAAAATTGGCACAGTGTGTGCTATTTATAACAAAAAACACCCTCATTCTGTATGAATCTGAAAATCTCATTATTAAGTGCCATTACCCTGTTTGGCGCAACTACAACCTTTGCCCAGGATAAATTGTACACCCGCGATGGCGATGTAATGGAAGTGAAGGTAAAAGTAGTAGGCGAAAAGAACATTACCTACAAAAGGGCCGATAATGAAGACGGGCCAAGCTATATCATCAATAAAAAAGAAGTAGAACGTATTGAATACGAAAGTGGCGATGAGGATGTAATAGTTGCCGATCGTCGCGGCCCAATGCGCCCTGACCGTATGGAACGTTTTGACAAAAAACGCAGACCTAAGCTGGACTATGGCAATAATATTATTTCTGCAGCACCACTACAAATTACAGAAAATGGCCCCGGTTTTGCATTGAGCTATGAGCGTGTACTGGACAGGAAAAACAATATTGTTAGCTTCTACATGCCATTTGCTATGGCTTTTAACATTGACAATGCGCGCTATGACTACTATGGCTATTATAACAATAGCCGCCACGACTACTCTTTCTACGCTATGCCGGGTTTGAAATTCTATCCGACCGGTGGTAAAGGCAAAGTAAAATATGCTGTAGGTCCTAACATCGTATTGCGTTATTCCCAGTATACTGACTATTATTATATGGAGCCTTACTATACTACTTATCCTCCTTACAACTACTATTCTGGCCCATACCAAGCTGACCGTAACTCGTTTACTATGGGTATGATTGTGAATAACTCACTGAACATTAACCCAACCAAGCATTTACATATGGGGCTTGAGCTGGGTGTTGGCTTCTCTTATTTTACCAATAACAACGATACGTACTACAACGGCTATAATAGCTATAACGACCCTGAAGCGCTGGTACAATTCGGTTTCAATATCGGTTACCGCTTCTAGAAGATTTTCTAATAGGTTGAAATAAACTAAATAGCCCCGTATTTCTACGGGGCTATTCTCTTGCAATAAAGTTGTTAGTTATTTCAATACGTTGGCTGTCAATTTGTTTACAAAATCCATTCGTATTTTTGTTGCGCTATCAGGAGTATTGATAAAGTGGCCACCAAAGCGGATGCTTACCTGGTTCTTCAAAAAGTAGTCTTTCATATTCACATCGCTTTCGCAATCAAGGTCAACCGTTTGCTGCCCGGCAGATATACCATATTTATGCGCCATTAATTTTTCTTCAAGGCCTTCAGCAGCTATATACACGCGTACGGTATCCATAAAGTCGAATGGTTCGCCAGCAGGCTCTGTAACAGTTAAGCTCATTTTGGTAAGGGTAATGCTGGTCACCTTATCGCTGCTGGTGTTATTTTGCTGCAATGTATTTGCCACGTCGGTCTGCAAATTTATTGTTGGCGCGTATGCGTTCACGCCGCCCGGCAATACGGTGTCATAACCGGGAACACCTGGCAAATCGAACGTAGTGCTTGAATTAATATCCTGGCTGATGCTGCCCAGGCCGCCAATCTTATTGCAGGATACCCAAAGCGCTGACCCCGCAACTAAAAACAGTAAAAATTTCTTCATAAGTGGTAAAATATTATGCAAAGATACATTTGTAGTGTTAATCCATCAAGCTGATTGCAATATTTCGTAATTTTGCGCCCTGTTATGCTAACAACCAAATCAGTTGCTTTCCACACCCTGGGCTGCAAACTCAATTATTCCGAAACTTCTACCCTCAGCCGCATGCTGGAGGCAGATGGCTTTGTGAAAAAAGAGTTTGAAGATGCCGCTGATGTATATGTTATTAATACCTGCTCGGTAACCGAGAATGCGGATAAAGAATGCCGCCAGCTGGTAAGGCGCATACAACGCCGCGCACCTGAAGCAATGGTGGTAATAACAGGCTGCTACGCGCAACTAAAGCCAAAGGAAATAGCTGAGATAGAAGGGGTGG
>CBFGNI010000071.1:0-12626 GCA_965650105.1 uncultured bacterium
ATTAGCAGCTAAAGAACTTACCGGCGTTACTGTAACGGCGTATAAGGTTCCGCTAATCGATCGTTTTAACCCCGGTGCGCGTAACGTAATTGCCTCGGAGCAAATTCAAAAAATGCCTACACGTACAACGGATGGTGTGGCTGCAACTGCTCCTGGTGTATATAGTGGGTCTGATGGTCTTAAAATTGCCGGTGGCCGTACCCAGGGTACATTATATATAGTAGATGGTGTACAAACACGTGGCCGCTTTGGTAGCAACGTGTCTCAAAACAGTATCGACCAAATTGAAGTAATGGCTTCCGGCCTTTCTGCAAAATATGGTGATGCCATTGGTGGTGTTGTAAGTATAACTACCAAAGGTGTAACTGATAAATATCGCGGTAATGTACTTTTGGAACATTCTGTGGATGGGTATAACCACAATCTTGTTAACATAGGTTTATCAGGACCGTTATATAGCAAAAAACTGGAAGATGGAACGAAGAAGCCTATTATCGGTTTTCGTATAGGCGCTGATGGTATATATAATGAAGACCCAAGGCCTACATACGGTGGTAACTATGTAGTGAAAGAAGATGTTTTAAATCAATTGAGGGCTAACCCGCTAACTGCGTCACCTAACCCTAACGGTATCCCTGTATTTAGAAGTTCAGCGGAGTATATAACATTGAATGACCTTGAGTTGCAAAAAAAGCGTGTATCTGCTGAAGAATATCAAGGTGTATTGAACGCTAAACTTGACTTTGCCCTGGCTGATAATCTTACCTTAACTGCTGGTGGTTCATTTAACTACAGCAAAAGCAGCCCTTATTCCAGCGATGGTAATATTGGCGGATATCAGAGATATACTTTATTTGCTCCTGAACGTATCCCAACAGATATTCAAACTGTTGCGCGTGGATATCTGAAATTAACACAACGTTTCGGTAAAGCGCCTGGTGCCGGTGGTGCCGACGAAAAGAAACCTTTGATATCTAATGCGTTTTATACGTTGCAGGCAGATTATCAAACTGAGCATTTTAAACGCGAAGATCCTGATCATAAAGATAATCTGTTCAAATACGGATATGTTGGTAAATTCTATACCGACTATCAATCGAACTATCAGGTTGGTGTAGATGATAGTACCGGTTTGGTTGCTGTTAAATTTCAAACAGATAGAGAAGCTGTCAAAACAACATTTGAACGGTCTGAATTAAATCCTATACTGGCTAATTATACTAGTCAATATTTCAATTCGTTTGGTGTTCAGCCACGTACAGTATCTGATGTACTGGCGGGTAATGCACTGACTAATGCTGTGCCGCCTAACGATGTTTATAGTTTGTTTGGTAATATAGGTACTCCTTATGCAATTGGTGGTTATCGTTACTCCCAGTTCGATCAGTTTGCGGTAAATGTGGATGCCTCATTCGACTTCCAGCCAGCCAAAACCAGGCACGCAATTCAGTTTGGTCTATATTATCAGCAACGTGTAGAGCGTTCTTACAGTACATCTGCATTAGTTAGCCAGGGATTGTGGCAATATATGAACCAACTGACTAATACACATATTGGTTTAGACTATGCTAATCCAATTTATATTTCAAATGGTCAAACATATACTTATCAGGATTATAAGGATGGTAAATTTGCATTGTCTCCTTATGATACTGTTACGTATAACAGAATTGCACTTGATAGTGCCCAAAGTACTTTCGACCGTAATCTTCGTGCGAAACTTGGCGTAGGTCAAACAGATTATATAGACGTAAACAATTATGATCCTTCAACGTTCTCATTAGATATGTTTTCTGCTGATGAATTGTTAAATGCGGGTAACTCTTTTGTTAACTACTATGGTTATGACTATACAGGTAAAAAGCAAAAAGGTCAGGTTAATTTCAACGATTTCTTTACTAAAAAAGATGCTAATGGTAACTATACACGCGATATTGGCGCATACAGGCCTAACTATATAGCAGGTTATATATTAGATCAATTCCAGTTTAAAGACATCAACTTTAACGTAGGTCTTCGTGTAGATCGTTTTGATAATAATACAAAGGTTTTAAAAGATCCTTATTCATTGTATCAGGTAAGAACTTTGGGAGATTCAAAAGGTACTGCAATAAACCAATTGAATGGTGGTGTTAATCCATCAAACATGAGGGATGATTATGTTGTTTATGTAAGCAGTAATGAATCTGCTACACCTACAATTATTGGCTATCGCAATGGTGATGATTGGTACGATCCGTATGGTCGTTACATTGAAGATCCTGGTGTATTGAAACAGTACACTGGTGGCCGTG
Source organism: uncultured bacterium (assembly GCA_965650105.1). Taxonomy (GTDB): domain Bacteria; phylum Bacteroidota; class Bacteroidia; order Chitinophagales; family Chitinophagaceae; genus Polluticoccus. Next base: position 2,295 of record CBFGNI010000071.1, read on the forward strand.
ATCCTCAACCGTATCTTGTTGATAGGAATATAAAAATTTCAGATTCTACATTTGATCCTAATAGCTCATTTACAGATTACAAACCTCAGGTTAACGTAATGCCACGCGTTTCGTTCTCATTCCCGATTTCTGATAAGGCATTGTTTTATGCCCACTACGATGTGTTGGTACAGAGGCCAAGATATGCGCAATTTGCTACTCCTGATCAATATTTATATTTAGCTAATAATAACGGCCAAATATTAAATAATTCTGATCTGAAACCAGAGAAAATGTTTGACTATGAAGTTGGTTTCCAACAGCAAATAAGTCAAAGTTCAGCGCTAACATTGAGTGGGTTTTATAAGGAGCGTAAGGATATGATACAAATACGTCCGTATCTGTACGCTGTGCCTAAAACCTATTATACTTATGGTAACCGAGATTTTTCAACAACTAAAGGTTTGACATTGAAGTATGATCTGCGTCGTGTTAACCACTTGTTGATGAATGTATCCTATACCTTGCAATTTGCTGAAGGTAGTGGTTCAGGCACAAACTCAGGTAATAATGGTGATGCTAACTTCGTATCAAACTCAGGTCTGTTGGCTAACTTTATCGCTGCATCGTTGCCTAATTTACGCTATTCAACAGCATTAGATTACGATTCTCGTCACAACCTTGTTGTGAATATGGATTATCGTTACAGTGACAATGAAGGGCCAATGATTGGTGACAAGCACATACTGCAAAATGCAGGTGCTAACTTTATAATTAGCGCACGTAGTGGTGAACCTTATACAAGGTACGCATTCCCGGCTCAAAGGATTATCACAGGCCGTATAAACGATGCCCGTTACCCATGGCATTATAATATAGATTTCCGAGTAGATAAAGATTTTAGCCTGGCATTTGGCAAAAAGAAAGCTGAGGGTGCAAAAGCAAAAGAGCCACTTTCACTTAATGCTTACGTGATGATAATGAATGTGTTAAACAGACGCGATGTTTTAAAAGTGAATGGCTATAGCGGTCGTCCTGATGAAGATGGCTATATTACATCGCCTAATGGCATACAATTGACGAGGAACCAAAGTAACCCAGAATCTTATATTGACATCTATTCTGTAAGTAATGGTATCGACAGGACTCAATATTTACCAAATAATATCAATTTACCCCGTAGGATTAATATTGGTTTGCAATTAAATTTCTAAACTATCATTGATTAATAACTTTCCAGGTTATGTTTAATAAGAATAATAAAAAAGCTCTGATATTATCTCTGCTTGCAGTTGCGCTTCTTTCTGAAGCAAATGCAAGACCAAATGTAGGTAATAAAGGAGGGATTGGCGGACAGTTGAAAACAACTGCAGGATGTCGTCCGGCAGAAGGAACAATTGATCTTGATATCAATAACGTACGTGCCAGGCTGATGACCGGTGGTGATATGTGGTGGGATAATGGTACGTCGGAAGCACGGTATGAAGTACCTGTAGGCAGTAGGAAAAACTCACTATTTGCCGGTTCTATATGGATAGGCGGTTTTGATGTGCAAGGGCAATTGAAAGTTGCCGCTCAGACATATCGCCAAAGCGGTAATGACTATTGGCCAGGTCCATTAGATGCCAGCGCTGAAATTCAGGCTTCTGAATGTAGTGATTGGGATCGTTTCTGGAAGATCAATAAAGAAACAATTAACCGTTTCCGTGAATTAGGAGATAAAACAGCTGCAATCAATGAAACTGATTATCAGGTGATTAAAGAATGGCCGGCAAAAGGTAATACCAATGCTATTGGCAGGAGCTTGAATCCACTTAATATACCTGATAATAAAGATTACGCTCCATTTGTCGATGTTGATAAAAATGGTATATACACTCCTGTTGGAGGTGACTATCCTGGTATCGATGAACTTACGCCACTTCCGGGTGATCAATATATATGGTGGGTATTCAATGATAAGGGTAATGTAAAGGGTGAGTCTCAAACCGAAGGTATCGGTATAGAGGTTCAGGCAAGCGCATTTGCATTTTCTTCAAAAAATTCTTTGAATGACGCGACTTTTTATAATTATAAAATCATCAATCGTGGCGGTCTTACCTTAGATAGTACCTATGTAGCTACCTGGACTGATGCTGATTTGGGTTATTATCAAGATGACTTTATTGGTTGCGATACCGCCAGAGGTCTGGGTATCCTATACAATGGTGATAGTAAAGATGGTGAAGGTGAACCGAACAGCTATGGTACTATTATACCAATGGTTGGTGTTGACTTCTTTCAGGGGCCAAGGAAAACTTACCGCCCTGCTGGCGCTACCAAAGACACTACCATCGAATTGAAGATGGAGGCATTTACTTATTATAATAATGACTTTACGATAATAGGTAATCCTGAAAATGGTGTGCATATATATAACTATATGACAGGTAGTATAAAAAACGGGGAGCCTTTTACATACGATTTTAATGGCCCTGCTACTCCTTCAAAAGCTTATGGTAGCGGTGCAAGAGTAAAATATGTATTCTCCGGAGATGCTGATCCTAGTGCTGAAGAATGGTCAGAATGTACTTGTGGCAATGCCCCTGGTGACCGTCGCTTTATACACTCCGCTGGTCCGTTTAAACTTGAACCGGGTGTTGTGAACGATATAGTTATAGGTGCTGTATGGGTTTCTGATGTAGGTGGTTGCCCTAATACATCTTTCAGAAAAATACGTGCTGCAGATGATGTAGCCCAATCGTTATTCAACAGTGATTTTAAAGTGCTTGAAGGCCCTGAGGCTCCTCGTGTAGTAACAAGGGAAATGGACAGGAAAGTTGTGTTCTACTTAGTGAATGATCCTGTAAGTACAAACTATCAGGAAAAATTTGGTAACGATACTGGTGCTAAGTACAGGGTTAGTGCTATCAGTTCAAAAGGTGGTTACAGGCCTGCTGACTCTTTATATAAATTTGAAGGTTATCGTGTGTTCCAATTAAGAGATGCACTTGTACAACCTGCACAAATACTTAATGATAGAGGAGAGGTGAATACTGATTTGGCTATAGAGGTATTCCAAACGGACATTAAAAATGGAGTTACGCGTGTAGTAAACTATGATAAAGTACCAGATATCAGCGATACCACATACATACCCGTAGTAAAAGTAAATGGTAAGGATAGTGGTATTCGTCACAGTTTTGAAATTAGTGTTGACCAATTTGCGAAAACTGCTGATAAGCGTCTCGTAAACTATCGCAATTATTACTTCGTAGCTATTGCATACGCTTATAATGAATTTGCTCCGTTTAATCCGCGCAAAATAGATTCAACTCAGGAAACTACTTATCTTGAAAGTGGTCACTCAGCAGGTGGCGCACCTTTACAGGTGGTAACAGTTATGCCAAATCCAGCAAATGGTGATATGGGTACAGTTCTCAATGCTGACTTTGGAGACGGCGTTATTATTAAAAGAATTGAAGGCCGTGGTAATGGTGGCAACTATATGCGTTTAACTAAAGAATCGGAAGATATCGCGTTAAGCTCTGCTTCTAACTATAGGGATGTTCAACCGACTTATGAAGCTGGTCGTGGCCCAATAGATGTTAAAGTAATTGATCCACAAAAAATTCAACCTGCTGATTGGGAACTACGTATTATTGGTAATCTTCAAAATTCGGCAGATACAGTTAACAATTCTGTAAGCTCGAGAGGATTAGATACATTTAGCTTATGGGAACTTAAGAATATAACTACCAATGATGTAATATATAGTGAAAGAGATATTCGCAGGCCGAATGAACAAATATTGGAAAAATATGGTATATCAATTAACATAGGCCAGGTTCTGAGACCAGGCGATGACCAGGAAAATGGTAACGGTTATATAGGGTCTTCTATTTATTATGCTGATCCGGCAATGGCATGGTTGTCAGGTTTACATGATGGTGAAAACAGGGAAGCCAATAACTGGATCAGGAGTGGTAATCACCAGGAAGGGATTGCAGATACTTTTGACTGTTTATTCAGCGATAGCCCTTATGATACTGTTGGCCAGTTTTATGAGAAATTCCTCGATAATAACTCAGCAACAAGCGCAACATGGGCACCATATTCTTTAGGCTTTCAGGATAACCAAACTTCTTGTGCAATCAGTACAATTTACCCTGGTTCAAGAAGAGGTATTTCAAACTTGCCTAGTATAGATATTGTATTTACACCTGATAAATCAAAATGGACTCGTTGTGTTGTGGTTGAAACTCAACAAGATGCCAATCTTGCTGAAGGTGGTGCAAAAAAACTTAATTTAAGAAAACATGCAGGTTGGAATTTGGATGTAGATGGTAATGGCAGACCTGTATATTCAACAGATCCTGCAGAAAATGGGTTGTCTTGGTTTCCTGGTTATGCGATAAATCAGGAAACAGGTGAGCGTCTGAATATTATTTTTGGTGAAGATTCTTATCTAAAAAATGCCAATGGTAATGACATGTTGTGGAACCCTAGTAGTGAAGGTTTAATTACAGATGAACAATCTGGCTTAACCACTCAGGTAATTGGTGGTAAGCATTTTGTTTACGTGTCTAATACCAAGTATGATGAGGGTAAATATTTATACAGTTTGATTTCATCTGGTGAGGCTGCTAGAGTAAGAGATGCGTTTACTACTATGATTTATACAGGTATCCCTTTCCTAAACCAAGGGTTCCAATTCAAGTCGATAGCTGAGGGTATGATACCTAGTGAAGCCAGATTGGAATTTAGAGTTACTCGTCCTTATGCATTCTTTAATCCGGATAATGGTGCTTTAGTAAATGGTGGAGCTCCTTTGTACACCTTCTCTACAAAAGATATAGCACCACAAAAACTTTCTGATAATGCAAATGCTGATAAAGATGCACTGTTAGACAGGATACAAGCTGTTCCTAATCCTTATTATGGTTATGCAGGTTATGAAGTAAATGCATTAGACACACGTGTACGTATTATAAATCTGCCTAAAAAAGCAACTGTTAATATTTACTCTTTAGATGGTGCTTTAATCCAAAGATTGGAAAAAGATAATGCAAATGCTGCCTATATAGATTGGAATGTGAGGAATAGTAAAGGATTGCCAATTGCCGGTGGTATGTATCTTATCCACGTAAAAGCAGAAGGAATTGGTGAAACTGTTATTCGTTGGTTTGGGGCTATGCGTCCGTTAAATGTTATTCAATACTAATCAATTACAAAGAGAGAGCCGTAGGTTACGGCTCTCATGTAAAAATATTCATATATACTAATTATGAAAAAATTATTTACGGGAACTGTATTGGCAATGTGTGCTATTGGAAGCGCTACCCCTTCTTTTGCAGGTAATAAGGATAGGATTGGTCAAGCAGGTGCTACAGAACTGCTTATTAACCCTTGGGGCCAAAGTAATGGCCTGTTTGGTCAAAATACTGCCCAGGTAAAAGGTATTGAGGCACTTAAGACTAACATTGCTGGTTTGGCGCTAGTTGAAAAAACAGAATTAGGCGTAGCTTATTCAATGTATTTAAGCGGTACCCAAGTAGGTGTCAGTAACTTAGGTTTTGCCCAAAAGCTGGGTAATTTCGGTGTTATAGGTGCTAATATCATGGCTATGAGCTTCGGAGAAATAACTGCTACTGATTATTACCATCCTGAAGGTGGTGTTGGCACTTATACTCCACAGTTCTTTAATGCAAGCGTTGGCTTTGCAAAGGAATTTTCAAACAGCATTCGCGCAGGTGTGGGTGTTACTTTTATTTCTGAGCAAATATCCAGCATTCGTGCCAACGGTGCGGCGTTCGAGGCGGGCATACAATATGTAACGGGTAAAAGGGACAACTTCCACTTTGGTATTACACTGCGTAACATGGGTACAGGTATGAAGTTCAGTGGTAGTGGTTTCTCTATTCAAAGTGAAGCACCCGATAACATTAGCTATTCTTTAAACAGAGAAGTACCATCTGAAAAGTTTGAATTACCTACATATCTAAACTTTGCTATTGCTTACGATTTCTATTTAGATGAGAATAGAATTGCTGCGGAAGATGTTCAAAAAACTGAAACTGCTGGTAATAAGACTATGCCTAAACACAGGCTTACGCCTATGGTTAGCTTCACGTCAAATTCATTTAATAATGACTTTATAGGAGGTGGTATAGAATATTCCTTTAAAGAATTGTTTATGCTGCGTGCTGCATATCGGTATGAAAAAAATATTGGTGATGCAATAAATGGTACAACATTTTACACTGGTGTAAGTGCAGGAGCTACTATCCAGCACAGGCTTGGTGATAAAGGCCCAATGTTGGCTATCGACTATGCATATAAGCCTACGGCACGTCCTAATAACGGGGTGCATACCTTCGGTCTCCGCTTATTGCGATAATTATAAAAAACCTTATTTTTGTTTGATACAACGCTCTTGAAACCCAGGAGCGTTGTATTTTTTCTTTAATCAATACAAGAGAATACATTATGCCTGACATAAATTATGTAACTAAAGAGACCCTGGAGCACATGAGGGAAGAATTGAATCAGCTGAAAACAGCTGGTCGGTCGGAAATAGCGAGGCAAATTGCAGATGCGCGGGAAAAAGGCGATTTAAAAGAAAATGCGGAATATGATGCTGCAAAAGAAGCACAAGGACATCATGAGGCTAAAATAGCACAACTTGAAGGAGTTATAGCAACTGCCCGTGTTATAGATGCAAAAGACCTTGATAGCAGTAAGGTGTCTATATTAAGTAAGGTAAAGCTTACTAATTTAAAGACTAAAAAGAGTGTTGAATACCAGATAGTGTCAGAACAGGAAGCCGATTTGAAGGCGGGTAAAATATCAGTTACATCACCGATAGGTAAAGGACTATTAGGAAAAAAAGAAGGTGAGGTAGCTGAAGTTATAGCTCCTGGTGGTACTTTGAAATTTAAGATAGAAAAGATCTCGCTATAATGCCATCAATATTTACCAGAATCATTAATAGAGAAATACCATCTTACAAGATTGCTGAAAATGATATGTTTTACGCTTTTTTAGATGTATTCCCTATTGCAGAAGGGCATACTTTGGTGGTACCTAAAGTAGAAATAGATAATTTTTTTGATTTACCGGACGATATATTGGCAAAATGGTTTGCTTTTTCGAAGCCTATAGCAAAAGCTATTGAACAAGCTTTTAACTGTAACCGTTGCGGTATTAGCGTAATGGGTTTAGAAGTGCCTCATGCGCACATGCATTTGGTGCCTATTAACTCTGCGGATGATCTGAATTTTTCCCGGCCTAAACGGTCATTTTCAGAAGATGAAATGAAAACGATTCAAAAAAAGATCGCACAATATTTATAAAAAGGAGCCTTGAGGCTCCTTTTTAGTTTACAATAGCTTTCTGATTTACACTCCAGGCTTGAGGTTTAGCAATAAATAATGCCTTTGTGCGCGTCCATGTATCTTTAAAAAAATTGGAAAAACGATAATGGTTTAAATTTTCTTCACTGACCCATATACTATATGTAAAGAAAATATTTGAATTATGTGCATCTTGCCATAATTCTAAATGAGTACAACCGTCAAAACCTCTGATAGTTTGTTTACGTGCTTCAAATAGCTCCTGAAATGCATTGATTTTTTCAGGATCGAAAGTCATTTGTACGATACGTACTATCATTCAAAGGTTATTTTTATTGTGTTATAAATAAGGTGTTGGCCTCTATGTAGTTTAAGCCCAAAGAGGCTGGCCGCTTTACCTTTATTTATTGCAATTTCAAGATAGCCTGAACTATTGAACCTGCAAAGTTTTTCACCCTCTTTCACGCTGTAGTAGTGGGCACTTATTTCATTTATCGTCTCACCACGGGTAAATTCAATTTTGAAAGATCTTCCTGCGCCTATCCGTTCAAATTCTGGACGGGTAATATTTATCACAACATTTTCAAATCGGTCTATGTGTATCACTTGGCATTCAGCAAAATTGCTTTCAATGCGAGCATTGCAGTGTAGTGGCGCATTTTTTAGCTCACAGAGTTCCAGTTTTAATTCAATTGCTGATTTTGCCTGTAGTTCTTTAATAATAGAAGCAACTCTTGCTACCCAATGATGCAAAAAAATCTGTTCAGTTAAATCCATGCATTTCCATACAGTATTTACCTCGCTGCCAAATGCTAAAGATAAAATTCCGTTATCAGGTGCAAAAAAGTAATGCCCATCTTTCTCGCATAAAAGCAACCGGGGATTGCTTTCGTAAAATATATCGAACAAAAGAACATGACATGTTTTAGCCGGGAAGTTTTTATAAGATGCTGCCAGCAGGTAAGCTGCCTGCTGCAAATGGAATGGCTCTACCAGGTGCGATACGTCAACTATGGGCAGTTCAGGTACGTGCTGCATTAGTACTCCTTTCACCGATGCTACAGATGCATCTTGCAGGCCAAAATCTGATAAAAGGGTGATACAGCTCATGTCAACAGCAAAAGTAAACGGCAGCAGTTGCAATGCAAAGAGCTAAGTGGTATTTGCCAAAATATTTATGCCTGATGCGCGTTATATTTATAGCTGTTAAATTTGTAAGATGCTATATCGATATAAAGTTCCGGTTATTCTGTTGTTTTTGATAACTGTAATCACTTTCATGAATACAGGATGCAAAAAAGAGAAAGTACTTAATTCTGGTGGCATCGTTACATTCTCAGTCGATACACTAACATTCGATACTGTTTTTACTGCATACGCTTCATATACATGTAGCCTAAAAATATTCAACCCGCAAGATCAAAAAGTAACGCTTAGCTCTGTAATGCTGGAAGACGCTAATTCTTATTTCCATATCAATATAAACGGTATAGATGGCAATGTTCTAAAAGATATTGAGATAGCTGCGAATGATAGTATATATGTGTTTGCTACAGTAAACATAAACCCCAAAGACCAAAGCAATCCCTATGTTATTACTGATAGGTTGATAGCAACTTTGAATGGGAAAGAATTTTCTGTGCCATTTATAGCATACGGACAAGATGCATATTATATAGATGGTGAATACCTGCAATCCACAACCTGGAAAACCGATAAGCCCTATGTTATCATACACAGCGCAGCAGTCGATAGCAATCAAACGCTGATAATACCGGCTGGCTGTAAAGTGTATATGAACGGAGATTCAAGGCTTTTGGTTTTAGGAACGTTAAAAGTACAAGGCACAAAGGATGATAGTGTAGTATTTCAGGGCGACAGGCTGGATAGGGGCTACTACGGCAATGAAGGTTATCCGGGAGAATGGGGTGGTATCTACTTTAATTCATACAGTACGCAAAATGAAATTAGCTATGCAGTACTAAAAAACTGTGGCAATACCGCACTGGGAGCACAACCTGCAGCAATACAATTAGCACCCGACCTGGTGAGCGATAATATACCTCAACTTACCATAAGGAATACAATAATTGAGAACTCAATAGGCTATGGTATTTTAAGCTTCCAGGGTTCATTAAAGGCAGAAAATTGTTTAATACATACATGTGGAGCCCAAGCGCTGGGCATACTACAGGGTGGCGATTATGAAGTAACAAATTGCGACTTTGTTATTTACAGTACAGATAAGGTTAATCATCAGCAAGAGCCTACGGTGGCTATACTTAACTACTTTAAGAACGATGCTACCAATGAAGTATTTGCCAGTAACTTAAATGCTACCTTGAAAAACTGTGTGATATGGGGAGGGTTGGAAGATGAGTGTTATACAAGCAAAATAGATGATTCCAGGTTTCAGTTCAATCTTACTTTCGACCATTGTTTAATAAAAACAAAGGAAATACAATCGTATGTTACCAATTCAGGCTCTATACTAAATGTGGATCCGAAGTTTGTAGATTATGTAAATTGGGATTATCACCCTCAGGAAGGTTCACCCCTTATTGATGCTGGTGTGCCCGCAGTTACAAATGATCTGAATGGCAAACCACGCCCTAATGGTACGGCTACCGATATAGGTTGCTATGAATACTAGCTATTAAACAACTCATCAATTTTTTTCTTACGGTAAGCAAATATTTCTTTTAGCTGTTTTCTCACAAAAAGTGAGTGTGCTATTTCGCCGGCTACAGAGAAAGGTAGTTCATAGGTAACTATATCATGCATCACAACTTTTTCACCTTGTTCTTCAAAAATATGTTCGTGGTGCCATAGTTTATATGGGCCTTTCTTTTGTTCATCAACAAACCTCCTGTGCTTCTCTACTTTTGTTATCTCTGTAGTCCATGACAAAGGTATTTTGAGCAGCGGAGCAACTTTATAAGTAATTATTTGCCCCTCATATAAGCCTTTTTGCACATCATATTCAGAAGTTATTTTAAACTTCATATATGATGGGGTA
>CBFGNI010000072.1:0-12585 GCA_965650105.1 uncultured bacterium
TGCCTGCCACAGGTGGCGTATAGCTTCCAGATCAACACCAATGCCTTGTTGCTGCATTGCTATATCAACAGCACTCATGGTCAGCAATTCGCCCGTATATGCCCAACGTTCATTGATGGCTTCCTGCATCCGCTGATGGCTTTCTTCTGTGCCATCGCCCAGGCGTATTACCCATTCGCTGCTCCAGCGTATATGATAGGTAACTTCCTTCAACGATTTTTCGGCAATGGCGGCAAGTGTTTCGTCTTTGCTTTTTTGTAGTTCTGTATAAAAGTAGTAACTGAAACTATCGTAAAAAAAGGATCGTGCTATGGTGTAAGCCCAGTCTTTATTAGGCTGCTCAACTAATAAGGTATTCCTGAAATCCCAGCCATCGCGCAGATAGGCAAGGTCATCCTCATCTATTGCGTTGCCTACAGCCACATTTTGCTGCAATACAGGTGAACTGAAGAGATTGTTTTTTTCTTCGGCAGGTAAAGCATTGAAGAGGTTGGCAGCGTACTGGTACAAGCTACGCGCCTGGCCCAGATGATCGAGCGCAGTATTGGTGATGGCGATATCCTGCTCCAATATTGGCCCGTGGCCACACCATTCGCTGATGCGGTGACCAAGTATGAGGGCATTATCTGCTATTTGTAAAGTATAAAGTAATTGATCTGTTGACTGACTCATGAGTTGTTTGTTGGTTGGCTGACAATTATTAATTCAACTACATGTGCTTGAGCTCGTCGGGTAAATCGTAAAATGTAGGATGACGATATACTTTATCGTTAGCTGGTTCGTACATCGAATCAGACTCTGATGGATCGGATGCATGTATGTACTTGCTTTCTACTACCCAGATGCTTACGCCTTCCATGCGGCGTGTATATACATCGCGGGCATTTTCTATAGCCATTTGTACATCGGCTGCATGCAAGCTACCTGCATGTTTATGATCGAGCCCTGCTTTACTGCGTATAAAGACCTCCCAAAGAGGCCACTCTTTATTTGTCATTTCTATACAGTTAGTGTGTGGGCAGCTTATGCTGCTTTTATTGCATTTCTTTCCTTACGTTTTTGGGTGTATGCCAGGGCTGCTTCCCGTACCCAGGCGCCTTCTTCCCATGCTTTCTTGCGTGTTTCAAGGCGCTCTTTATTGCAAGGGCCATTGCCTTTTACCACATTCCAGAATTCATCCCAATTGATAGGGCCAAAATCATAATGGCCACGTTCTTCATTCCATTTCAAATCAGGATCGGGCAGGGTAAGCCCCAGAATTTTAGTTTGCTCAACTGTGACATCTATAAATTTCTGGCGCAATTCATCATTAGTAAAGCGTTTAATGCGGTAACGCATGCTTTGTTCGGTATTAGGGCTTGCCTCATCGGTAGGGCCAAACATCATGATAGATGGCCACCACCATCGGTTCAATGCATCTTGCGCCATTTTCTTTTGTACAGCGGTACCGTTTGAAAGTGTAAGCATTATTTCGAAACCCTGGCGCTGGTGAAAGCTTTCTTCTTTACATACACGCACCATAGCACGGGCATAAGGGCCGTAAGAGGTACGGCACAACGGTACCTGGTTCATAATGGCAGCGCCATCAACCAGCCAGCCAATAGCACCCATATCGGCCCAGCTAATAGTTGGGTAGTTGAATATGGAAGAGTATTTAGCCTTACCTGTATGCAACTGATCGTACATCTCGTCGCGGCTAATGCCTAAAGTTTCGGCAGCGCTGTAAAGGTATAGGCCATGGCCACCTTCATCCTGCACTTTTGCCAGTAAAACAGCTTTACGGCGCAGGCTTGGAGCGCGTGTTATCCAATTGCCTTCAGGCAGCATACCTACTATTTCGCTATGTGCGTGTTGTGAAATTTGCCTGATGAGCGTTTTGCGGTATTCATCGGGCATCCAATCGCGCGGCTCTATAGTAAGCTCCTGGTCCAGTTTATCTTCAAAATGCTGTTCAACAGTCATTGCCGGTAATGTTTTTGAATGTACAAATATACAATTTATCGGGCAAAAGGGCTGTGAACGCCGTGTTATTACTGAGCAAAAATGAAGCGTAAAGTAACACCCGCCCTTGTTGTGGTAATAGGGAAGGAGTTGGTAGTATAGGGTATGCTTTGCCGCCTGTCGTAAAAGAAGCGGAGTGTTAGCTTATCGCTGATGATATAGTCGACCGAAGGAGATATAGTGATAACTTTTTGCCCGCGGGTCACTACTTCAATATTTTGCGCCAGGTAGTTATTGCTTGTTTTGTCATCGCGCAAGCCAATATCCATTTTTACGTTCAGGTCATTATTCAGCTTCCGCACACCAAAAACAGTAAAGGGCAGTACCAGGCCACGGATACGATAACCCAGTCCAAATACATATTCAGTACTGCGAGTTTCACTTACCTGGAAATCGACCATGCTAAGACTAGCCGTACGTGTTTTACGGAAATCGAAACGGGTGGTCAGGTTGTTTTTGAATGCAGCATCTATACCAAATAGCGGGTTCAATTGTTCGGAGAAAGTAACATTGGGTACCTGGTAGAATGGTACAAAATTGCCGGAGTTAGAATCGAGAAACGAAGGGAAGCCGAGGTCGAATATATCCTGGTAAAACAAGCTGGATACAAAGCTATTCATGGCCAATGTGCCTGTATAAGCATGTGTTATCACTATGTTGGTAAATGTCTGGCGAAGTGCAGGCAGCTTGGCAAGGCCATTGTAGCTTACACGCCAGTTAGGCATTGGCTTATAGTTTTTGAATGGATTGTTGCGAATAGTTGTATTGTCATATTCTACAAGGCCAACATCATTTACATTTTTACCTGTGTATGCAGCTATGAATGACGGAACCAATACATCTTGCGAATAACGCGAATAACCTTTTTTATAATCGGGATCGTTAGGATCGGGTATTGAATTGGAGTACGGGTTATTACGGCTAAGACGATCGGATATTTTGGTGCGGTAACCAATAAACTCGTTATAAGTATTGGCTCCCTTGGCCTCAGAGCCAAACAAGGTGCTAAAGCCTATGAAGGACACACTGAATGACCCCGTTTCGTAAGGGTTATTATGTGTAAACACTCCTGTGCGGTCGAGCGAAGTATCTTTAAATAGCTCGCTGTGATTTTTACTGAACGACTTGGTTAGTGTAAAATCAATACGCAAATCCTGTATAGGTTCAAGGGTCGCAGTAGCATTGATATTCTGAGAATACTGTTGCTGGAACTGCGCATTGAATAAGGTATCGTTACTTAATCTTCCTTGTGCGGCCTGTGTTTCCAGCCACGATCTGTCGGGCTGGTAACCGTAAATAAAGTCAAAACCCGGTGCGCCTGAAAGGTTGTTGAGCCCCATAAAGCGGGTGCTATCCATATAGCCGGGTAAAACAGTACCTGAATTTTCGGTATAGCTTAGTGTGCTGCGTTTTACCATAGTAAGCAGCCTACCGCCAAAATGCTCTACAGGTGTAACAATTGGTGTGGTTGCACGTTTTTTAGCACGAGCTGCCCTGCGTTCTTTTTTGCGTTTTTCTTTATCTGCTTTTTTCTTAGCAGCTTCTTGTATTTTTTGCACTTTGTGCAGCGAATCCAGCTGGTTATCGGTAAGATGAGCGGTACTGGCAGCAATATCTTCTTTTTTAGCGGTATCGGTTTTAGGTGTAACCGTTGGCGATTCCGCTTTCTTAGTGGTATTGCGGTTGCTGCGTAAGTCTTTAATATTCTTATTGTCGTTCTCGTTGCCGGGGGCAAAATCTGATTTGCCACCTGTTTTTTGCGGGTTTAATGGCCCGCCCGGCTTGTTGGGTTGCTTAGGTTGCTGCCTTAGCGGCTGGTTTACCGCGCGCAGCCAGCGATTTTTATTATATAGTTGCGAGAAATTAAGTTCTGCATTTAGCTGTTTTGTATTAGTGTTGCCAATTGTATTGCCTAAGGTATATGCAAGTTTTGACGCGGCTGTCCAGCTGTAGTTGGCACCATAACTAAGGCGTACACTTGTCCAGTCAGTAAGTGGTAGTTTTTGCAATGGCAATGTATAGGTTGCATTAAACGCCTGCGTATAAAACGTGTTGCGCCCAAAGGTGGATATTTTATCCCAAAGGCTGTCTTGTTTAGCCTTTGTGTCTATACGGCCGTAGGGCTCATCGATACGCGAGTTGTTGGTAGCTGTATAATCGAACGAAAGCGATTTGGTAAGCTCCCAACGCAAGGTGTACAGGCGCTGCCATGTGAAGTTTTTGAAGAAGGTTGGTGGTATCTCGAAAGGATCATCTGATATATTACGCACCTGGGTTTCATTTACTGTACGGTTCAGATCGGTACGGAAAGAAAAGTTGGCCGGCAGCGGATTGAAGTTGAAATCTTTAATAAGTGAAAGCCATTTCGATTTGGTGCTTATGATTCTTTTAAAGGGCTCCACAGGTTTTGATTTGATGGCATAGGTATAGCCTAAGCCCAATTTCTGGTTCTCCAATTCGTCTTTTTCAACGAGGGGATTGCGTTTGAATTGTTTATTGTAAGCATAATTCAAATCGAAGTTTTTCACGCTCCAGGGCATTACTGTTTCCTTTTGTTTTTCAGGATTGCCCAGTATGCGTACGTTGCTGGCGTTAACGCTGGTAATAGAAGTGAAATCCTGCGCCACTTTACGTATTGAGTCGCGTTGCTGCGCATCGCGCGCGTCTGAAAGTTTATCCTTATACTTTACGTCAAGGTCGTAGGGGTCGTATTGGGGATTGCTTACATTTTCGGAGTAGCCAAGAAATATAGGTAATTGTACCCCCCAGCTTTTAGGCATCAGCTTACCTACGTTGATGTTGGTAGAAGCATTGTACTGATAGAAATTATCGCGATAGCGTTGGTTAAGCTTTTGGTCGATATTACCATAACCTTCCGTATGCATGCTACCGCTCAGGTTTACACTACCAAGATCTGCAAGTTGCACTGTTACTTTGCCCGCTGCTGCATAACCAGGTTTTTCATTCAAGCCAATCATCCTCATTTCATTGAACCATACTTCCGCACATTTAGGCATGCCATCGTCGTCAATAGAATTGTTAGATTTTTTAGGGTTGGTTACACCTAATAAGATTGTTTTGGCATCGCCAAGGTTAGGGTTACCTACAACAACAATAGTATTACCTTTTGTATCGGTAGTGTAGTAAGGCACAAACGCAGCTACACCTTTAGTGTTACGCTCGGTTTTTGCAGCCACCAGGTCATCAAGTACCAGGTTCAGGTTGTTGGCGGCCGGCCATACCTGTTCGGCTTGCTTACTACCCGGCTCTGTTACCTGCAGTGGTATCTGGTACTCATAATAGTTGTTGGTAAAATCGCTACCAATACGTATTGTAGCACGGAGATCGCCATTGCGTATGCCAGCTTTTTCAGGCTTAGATTCGGCATGTATAAACATACGCAAGCCTTTGAACTGGCGCATATCAACGCTTACTTCCTTAAATACAGCACGCGAGTCGCCATCTTTTAGCCCGCATATCTGCAGGGCCAGCGCTTGTTCGTTTTGCTGTATTGACTGGCCATTGCCAACTTGCGATAACTGACGTTGCACACCGGGAGGTGTAACATAAGGTATGGGTTGCCTGTCGCCATTTTCTTCAATACTTACAGACGTAACTGCAAAATCAACAGTTTGAAGATCTTCTTCAGGTATGTTTTCACCTGGCGATTGCAATGAGAACAAATAACGGCGCCAGTTATTACGGCCCAGCTCAAGACGGGCGAAACGCATTACCACGCTATCTTCAAAGCCACTCATGTACATGCGTATAAAACGGATAGACCTGAAATCGGATATGTTGCCAACTTTACTTGTGAACTCGCGAATGGGTACTTTGAACTGGTACCAGGTTTCGTTCTCTTCGGCATTGTTAGGCAGCTTTACGCGTGTATCCTGCTTGTTGATAACATAGTTGGAGCCAACCTGCATATTAGGTGTAAAATCTACACGGTATTGATAATACTCTTCTGTTTCATTCAGTGTATTATCCCTGTTGATATCTTCCGCTTCCGGTACATTGGTACCCGCTGAAGAAACATTGGCAGTAGCATCAGCTATAGGCGAATTGCCATGTGGGTTATTAAATGCTTTATAACGTTCCATCACACGCGCACCTTTTGACTCGTACTCATTATCGCGGAAGAAACGGTAATCATCAGACGATGGATCGGACGTGGCTTTAGCTAAGGCAGCACCTGTTAACTTGCTGAGATAAGATGTAAACTTGGCCTGTTCTTCGGCATTGTCAAGCCCATCGTAGCCCACATCCTGCACTTTACGCGCCTCCACATCGGTAAGGAAGGCACGCGTTATCTGCTGCTGAAATTTTGGTGCATAGCCCCAGATAGTAGTATCCAGCTGTTGTATGTCTTTAGGGTAGGGAATACCGTTCTCGAAGAACTTGCGACCATCTTTCAATACATCTTCCGATACGTTACCAAGGTTGATATAGAGAGAGCCCCCTTTGCTGTTAGGATCTCTGTTGATGAACGGATCCATAACCCAAAATTCAATGAACTCCACATTCGATTGTTCGAAATCACTGTTTTCTATTGCACGCATGATGCCACCCCAATTTTTTGCAGGATTAGTAAAGCGTCCATCGGCATCAAGATTATCAGTATTAAAGTTATATGGGCCACGCTCGCGGGGGTAGTACGCAAGGTCGAATGTTGGTAATGCGTTGTTGAAGCTATTTGAATTTTTTTGTTTAAAAACATCCTGCTGTTCTACAAGGCGTATATAGTGCTGATTAGGGTCTGTTTTTACATAATCGGGTATGCCGCTACCCGGGTCGATAAGTGTAGGCTCAATAGTATACCATGCAAGTCTGGCACGCTCGTAACCGGAGATCACCGAAGTTGAAACCGCTGCATTTGGAAACAATACATTGCCGTTTTTATCTGTGGCATTTACCGGTACTGAAGCTAATGTCCAAGAGTTAGCAGGGAATTTAAGATCGTAGGAACCGCGTGTGCCTTCAAAATCGTCAACATATACAGAGCCTTCAGGATCGAGCGCGTTGATAACCGCTGAGTGCCCCGGAAGAAGGCCTGCTACTTCGCCCGATACATTGATAAAAGAGGGCGCTGTAGTAGAATAGATAGGCAACTTATCGAGTATGCGCGTAATAGATGGCGCTTCAGATTGATAGTTCACATCTGCGCCCAGTACTGTATTTTTAATAGGGTCTTCGCCAAAAGTTGTTTTCTGTGTAAAGGGCTGTTCGGTAAGGCGCATAAAAGTTGCACCAATGCCTAATTTATCGCTTACATAATAATCGGCACGCGCACCCATAAAGTTCTGCTGCTGGAAACCGAACGTAGCATTGTCTTCATACTGAACATTGATGGGTATGCCCGAATTAAGAATACCACTGTTCAATATCTTAAGACGACCAAGACCATAGTCTATCTGGTAGTCAACATTTTCAACCAGGCGTTGTCCACCCGCTGTAACTGACACAGAGCCCTGTGGTATATTGAAGCCGCCAAGGAATACTTCGGATGATGAAGATGATTTGTAATTGCCTTTTAATACATAACGGTTATTTTGCTGAAATTGCCTTGCTACTGTTTTGGTAGAATCGTATAATATTTGGTATAGATATTTACGCTCGAGTTGTGGATTGCCACCAAGAGACGGCGCCAGGTTATCACCGAAAGGCTCCAGCACAGGGAAGATGATCTTGCCTTGCTGTGTATTGATGGTAATGCCTTCTACAAAATCGAAGATACCATCGGGGGCAGGGTCGTTCTGATAGTTGAGCCTGTCGAGGTTGAGCAAAGATATAAGTGGCACACCTGCACTGGGACCTTCCGGAATATATCTTTTTTCTCCACCTCCCGGATCCTGGTACAATACGTTCAGCCTAAATTCATCTTTCGATACGCCAAGGCCACCTAATGCATAAATGTTTTTCATCATCAGGTTCCAGATAGGAAGAGTAGGTTGGAAAGTGAAACCTTTCAACAATTTCAGGTAAAGTACTTTCTGGTCGTTAGTGTTTTGAGAATTGGACGGGGGAAGGTCTTCAGAAAATTCACCAACCTGATATACTTTACCATTGTAAGTGTAGCGGTAAGCTACAGCCAATATATCAGTAGGGTTTACTTGTGTATTCAGTGATATATAGCCAAGCTGGGGATTGAAGGTAAACTCAGAAGAGTTGAGCTTGCGGGCATTTGTAGAGGCGTAAATAAAACTGCTATCTGTGCTTATGGCCTGTACGGCTGCGGTTTTACTTGCAGGCAGACGGCCTGCAGGGTTTTGTAGTAAGCGATCGTAAAGCTGGTTGGCCCTGTTATCGGGCAGGCCCTGCAGGCTTGGTTGTGTAGAACCATTCAGCGCGCCGAAATATGGGTTACGTTCACCAAGGTCCATAAAGGCCATTATATCGCGGACCCCTTCTGTGGCACCGGTACCATTCGTTATCCAAACTTCTATTTTACTGATATTGGCCTGTGAATTGATGACAGGATAATTCTTCAATGCATTATCATAGTTATCATGAAAATACTGGGCTAATAAGAAGTGCCTGTTTTCTTCATAGTCATCGGCCTTAATGCTGAACTGCTGTGTTTGCGAGCCCCCTTGTATGGTAAGGCTTTGGCGTTTGGAGCGTTGTTGCGATACCACACCTGTAACCCATAACTTACCAAACTGAAGTTGTGTTTTAATACCAAAAAGTGATTGCACGCCATTGATAAGACTGCTCTTTAACGGGAAACTGATGCTACCCGCCTCTATCTTTTTTATTATTTCATCTTCCTTACCGGTATATTCCAGTTTCTGGATATTCTGATAATCGAATGTTGCTTTGGTATTGTTACTGATATTTAGCTTCAGCTTATCGCCTACTGTGGCCAGCAGGTTCACGTTCATTTGCAAATCAAAATCGAATATGCCATTTTTTTGGGCACGTGCCGGTAGTGTAGGGTTTTGTATATTTTGCCAGTTGCCACCAAAAGTCACATCCACATTACCCTGTGGTCTTACAGATATAGTATTGCCCCCAAAAATGCGGTCGAAAAGACCCTCTTTATACATTTGTGGCAATTGGGGCTTTTTATTGAAAAGGGTAAGCGCATCCATCCTGCGTTTCCAATAGGCTTGCTCATCCTGCTGCGCCTGGTATTTCAGGTATTCATCCATCGACATGTAGGTTGGGTTGCGCAAAAACTCATCCCCCATCTTATCGTAGAAGTAATATCGTTTTTCTTCAGGGTCGTATTCCACTTCCCGGCTTACGTTGGCAGGATCTTTCAAATCCATTGCACCGGTATTTTGTTGCGGCCCGCCGGTATTATCCTGAATAGGGAACCTTAATTTGCGCAGGCTATCCTGGCGTGCATTGGCATTGTTATTGGCAGGCGTATCGGGTGCCGGAGCGGGATCAGGATCGGGTTCGTAAAATTCATACGGATCATCATAATTCCGCGCACCGGCATTAGCTATAGTTACTGCCAGCGTTATAAAGAATAATAGTTTATATCCGAAATTGCTTTTTCCCTTCAAATCTTCTTGTTTCTTATAGGTTTATAACACTCTTAGCGCCTGTTTGATCAACTCTTCAACAGACAAAGAGGAAGCATCTTTAATTTTTTTGATTGCGCTATCGGCCACTGTACGGTTGATACCCAGGTTCACCAATGCAAATAACGCATCTTCTTCGGTTGTATTGTGTGTAAACCCTTGATGCTGCGTAGTATTTTTGTCAAATATTAGTTTTCCTTTTAATTCCAGCAAGATACGCTGGGCGGTTTTTGCACCTATGCCCTTTATTTTTTCCAGTGCCCTTGCATCATCTGTTGCAATAACCCGTTCCAGCTCACCAGGTGTAAGCGATGAAAGTATGATACGCGCGGTAGCAGCACCTACGCCACTAATGCCCAGCAGCAGGCGAAATGTAGCACGTTCTGCTTCATCGGCAAAGCCATACAGCACCCAGGCATCTTCCCGTATTTGTACGTGTGTGTACAAGCGGCATTTCTCCAGGTCTTGCACCTTGCTATAGGTTTGCAAGGTTATGTTCAATTCATAACCAACCCCATTGGTTTGCAAATAAAGTAACGACGGAGATTTATAGGTTAAATCTCCCTCCAGATACGCATACATAAAGACTAAGATTCTTGCCCTGAAAATACAGTTTTTCACTAACAAATACGCCGCAGCGCATGGGTTAATATTTCTTTGGTTGCATCAACGCCGCAAGAAGCGTATACAAAGCAAAAAAAAGCGGTGTGAAAATCACACCGCTTCGCAAAATAAATAATATGTTAGACTACCACCAAGGTGTCTTATTGGTGTTTATTTTATAAATAAAGCTGACAGAAATGGTAGAATAACCATCCAGAACTTCTTTATTGCCCCTTGTAGCCCAAGGCTTACGTTCTACACTTGGCTCAATTTCGAACGATTTATCAACTATTTGTTTGGCTACTGTAGCTTTTTCAGGAGCAAGGTGCCTGTCGAAATAATCATCGGTAGGGTATTCGCTGCTCACATTATCAAGCCTGTCGGTCATAGTAAAACGGTACAGATACTCAACGCCGAAAGCCATATTCCTGCCAATATCCCAACGAAGGCCAAGCCCTACTGGTACACATAATTGCCACAAAGATGTTTTACGTGCGTATGTAGCTGTTTCGTCCTCGTGTGTAATACCGTCGCCTTCAAGATGAAGATCATTGGTATTTACCCATTTTCTGCGGCCTGTAATAGGGTCATACAGAGAACTTTGCGGATTGAAGTGGAAACCGCCAATACCGGCCATAAGGAATGGTTGCATTTTTCTTTGTGCTGCCCTGCTTTCAGTATTGAACCTCAACGGGGTAAACTCGAGCATAAAACTACCTTCCCATATATTAGCGCGGGCATCCTGGTTGCGCAGGTAGCGCTGGAAAGCATCATCTTCAATAGAAGCGGCTTTTTCTGCTTTGGTTTTGTTCCAGTTGTCATTAGCATATAGGGTACCATAGCTAAGGCTAAGGCGTGCCGCCAATACTGGGTGCGCCTGGTAGCGGGCAAATATGCCACCCATAAAACATGGTTTATCCCAATATTTTGAATTGACATAGTGGTCAACCAGTTTTTGTGTACCAACGTCACCCCAAAGATCGGACAGGCCTACATTAATACCCAGCGAGAAACCCGCTGTTTCAACATAATCTTTAGGTATAGCGGGCTGTGCAGTAGCAGATAGTGCTGCGGCACTGACAAACAGGGCTAAAAAACTACGGACTAAATTTTTCCGCATATCATACTGATTTTAGCGTTGAAGATAAAAAAATTATTTTCCTTTAAAAATAGCTTTCCTTTTTTCTAAAAAGGCTGTTGTTCCTTCCACCTTGTCTTCGGTAGCGAAACATTCACCGAAACGTTTCACCTCGTTAGCATAGCCATCGGGGTGCGCGTTAGCCGCTTCGTTGACACAAGATATAACTTTTGCAATAGCTAAGGGAGCTTTTGACTGAATTTTTTGCGTAATTTCTTTTGCCTTGGTAATCAGCTCACCAAGTGGCAAAACATGATTCACCAACCCCAGTGCTTTGGCCTCTTCAGCGCCTATCATGTCACCGGTCATCATCAGCTCCATCGACTTGCCTTTGCCTATTAACTGTGTGAGGCGCTGTGTGCCACCATAGCCGGGTATGAGGCCCAGGTTTACTTCAGGCTGGCCAAATTTCGCATTTTCAGAAGCAATACGGAAATGGCAAGCCATGGCCAGCTCGCAACCGCCACCTAATGCAAAGCCATTAACAGCCGCTATAATTGGCTTGGGCGAATTCTCTATTTTATTGAAAACTGAGTCCTGGCCTTTTTTAGCCAATTCGGAACCACCTGCTACATCGAGCGATGTAAATTCAGAAATATCTGCGCCGGCAACAAACGATTTTTCACCCGCGCCTGTAAGGATGGCAGTTTTAATTTCAATATTACTGTATATCTCTTCTACAACTTTGCCCAATTCCTCAATTACATCTTTATTTAAGGCATTCAGTTTGTCGGGGCGGTTAATAGTTACTATCAGGGTTCCATCCTGCAAGTCGGTCAATAAAGTTTGGTACATGCTATTGTGTGTATTGTATTATATATGTTAGGGTATTAAAAAAGTTCTTTACGGTGGGTGGCTACCCATTCATTTATATAGCCTGCTATTTCGGAAGTGGGTGCGCCCGGCGCAAACAGCTTGCCTACATCCAGCTTGGTAAGCTCAGCCATATCTTCATCGGGTATAATACCGCCGCCGGTAAGTAGCACATTAGTAAGGCCTTTTTCCTTCATTAGCTGCATAACTTTTGGGAAAACGGTCATGTGCGCACCACTCAATATGCTGATGCCAATTACATCCACATCTTCCTGCAGTGCAGCGTTTACAACCATTTCGGGCGTTTGGCGCAGGCCTGTATAAATTACTTCCATACCTGCATCGCGCAAGGCTGTAGCAATAACTTTAGCACCACGGTCGTGCCCATCCAAACCCACTTTGGCAACCAATACACGAACCGGCCTATTCAACTTATCTGTCATAAGAAATTAAAAAACGCTGCTAAAAGTAATAATTTATGGCTACTATACTAGT
>CBFGNI010000073.1:0-12580 GCA_965650105.1 uncultured bacterium
ATAGCCAACAACATATTTTTTTCTTCTCCTCCACCTGTAACAAAGTTTTTTAAGGTTTGTGCAGTTATCAATCTATCATCTTGCAATAATTTGTTTCTCGCATCATGGACTTTCATTCTTAATACATCGAGATAGGCATTTAATTTAAGAGCATCTTCCTTTGTTCCCTTAGCTTTTCCGCAATTCTGGTCCCAACGGGACTGATACCAGATTCTTTTTGTAGAAAACTCCTTTGAAATACCGTCTACGGTAATTCTCAAATAGACATACCTTTCATCACACTGATTTTTGGGTTGCTTCAAGAAGAATAGCAGCCCTAAGCTTTTTTCCAACATAACATTAATCTTTAAGGTTAATAAAATTGGAAATACTCAAGTTCTTAAACAAGATGTAAGTGTGACTTACATGTTAACTATCAATCATTTAGATAATAATTCGTGCGTCTTTTCTCAAAAAAGAAAAGTGCCACGAATGACGCTAGCAGATTTTAAGTAATTCTGTAAATTTTGATGATTTGAACTAATGAAAAAAGCCTGCAAATGTTGAATTTACAGGCTTTGTATCGTTTTGACAATGGTCAAAGTGCCCAGAACAGGAATCGAACCTGCACTCCCTTGCGAAAACCAGATTTTGAGTCTAGCGCGTCTACCAATTCCGCCATCTGGGCAAAACCTTTAAAGAGCATTCAGCTCTTTTTGGGAGGGGATGCAAATGTATTTATTCTTTGCTTAATGAACAATAGTATTTCCTAAAAATATGCTCACTCAATCATGTATAGTTTTCATAATATCCAAAGAAGAAATGCTAGCGTTATCTTTACGGCTCAAAATATACTTTGATGCTACATATTGGCCTGATACGCGAACGAAAGAACCCTCCCGATACACGCGTTGCGCTTACGCCTAAGCAATGCGCACATATCATGCAGGCCTATCCCAATGTAAAGATCAGTGTGGAACCTTCGCCCGACAGGTGTTATAGCAATGCAGACTATCTGTCAGAGGGAATAGAGATGACGGAAGATCTTAGTAGCTGTAACGTATTAATAGGTATAAAAGAAGTACCTGCTGACCGCTTAATAGAAGGTAAAACCTACTTCTTCTTTTCGCACACAAAAAAGAAACAGCCCTACAACCAACATTTGATGCAGACACTTATTGAAAAGCGCATCAGGATGATTGACTACGAATGCCTCACACATAGCGATGAGCAGCGTATATTAGGCTTTGGCTTATACGCCGGTATTGTTGGTGCACACAATGGCTTGCTAACTTATGGTAAGAAATTTGATCTGTTTAGTTTACCCACAGCACATGAAGTAAAAGATTACGAATCATTACGCATGTCGTACGAACAGGTGAAATTGCCTAATATAAAGATCGTAATGACAGGCTCAGGTAAAGTAGCTGCTGGCATTTTAGAGGTAATGACTCATTTTGATATTGAATCAGTAGAACCTGAAGATTTTCTTACCCACCAGTACGATTACCCTGTTTACACACATCTGAAAGGAAACGTACTATACGCGCGTAAGGATAATGATACCTTTTCACGAGATGATTTTCATGCTAATCCACAAGCTTATAAATGCCTGTTCTCTACCTATATCCCTCAAACCGATATTTTAATGAACGGAATATATTGGGATACTAATATTGCCAGGCTTTTTGAAAAACAGGACATACAACGTAATGATTGGCGCCCAAGTGTTATATCTGATATTACCTGCGATATAGATGGGTCAGTTCCTATCAACCTTGGAGCCTCTACTATTGCCAACCCTGTTTATGGCGTCAACAGGAAAACAGGTGAAAAGGAAGCCCCTTTCCAAAACGACCGCAATATAATTGATGTAATGGCGGTTGACAATTTACCCAATGAGCTTCCGCGCGATGCATCCCAATACTTCGGCTCGCATTTCGAGAAATTTATTCTTTCGGAGTTGTTAGCCGGAAACTCAGACATTATAAAGCGTGCAACTATTTGCGAGGATGGTACCCTTACTGATAATTATGCTTACCTAAGCGATTATGCTTATAAATAGATTACCGGTGTGTTGCGTGTACTATAGCACTTATAGCCTCGCCTATAGTGGGGTACTTAAAATGAAAGCCAGCATCTATTACTTTTTGCGCGCTGACTGTACAGCTTTTTAATACTTCTTCACTCAATTCGCCTAAGGCTAACTTTAGTGCAAAAGAAGGTATAGGTATCGGTATTTTAATACCTCCTTTTTCTTTTGCTATAGTTCTTACTAAAGTTTCATGGGTTACAGATTGCGGCGCAACGGCATTATACACACCCCTCATATTTTCTTTATCTACTGTGGTAGCAATTAGTTTAGCAAGGTCCTCTACTTGTATCCAGCTTACCACTTGGGTGCCCGGGCCCAATACAGGCTTTGCACCCAGGTTCATAGGTTTTGCAAATTCTTTATACATGCCTCCATCCTTACCTAATACAACACCAAACCTTAGAATAACGGTGCGCATATCTTTAGCGGCTTTCTCAGCTTCGTGCTCCCATTTTACACAGGTTTTAGCCAAAAAATCGCTAGCCGGTGCATCATCTTCCGTAAACCTGGCAACACCATTTTTATCTGCACCATAGTAGCCAATAGCCGATGCAGAGACCAACGTATTACAATCGGGTGCGTATTGCTTCAGTTGTTCAATAAGAAACCTGGTACCCACCACCCTGCTCTCTACTATTTCTTTTTTACGTTTATCTGTCCATCTCTTATCTGCTATACCGGCACCCGCCAGGTTAATAACGGCATTCAGTTTTTTAAGGTAAGTAAGGTCGCATTTATTCTCTTCAGGGCACCAGTATGCATAGCGCACATGCTGCTTTTTCTTATGCCGTTCAGGGTCGCGCGTAAATATAACCACATGATAGCCAGCCGCTTTCAGCACTTCGGTAAGATGCGTACCTATAAAACCTGTGCCGCCTGTAATGCCAATTGTCTTCATGTGAACGCAATTAAAATTTTTATATAAGAGCTTTTATTCGTACTTTAAAAAACTATACCATATCAATTTTTCTTAAAAACCATATACAATACAATAAACTATATTATTAGCCGTTTATTCTTAAAATCTATTCTCAAAACTATGAGCAAAACTTTACACATAAAAGTATCTCAACCTAAAACAGCTAAAGCAGCATCGGAAGTGAAGACCGGAAATAATACAGAGCAATTGATAGAACTGATGCATGAAATGAAAACAGCTTGGAAAGATGCTTCCAACGATCTTTTACAACCACGCAACGAAGTTGTAGCCCAATTGCTGAAAAAGGTGTTACACTAGGTCAATAACCGTTATCTCAGGCAATATACCCAATCTGCCGGGGTAACCTAGGAAACCAAACCCGCGGTTCACATACAGGTATTGCTTGCCCTCACGGTACAGGCCAGCCCATTCTTTATATATATATTGCGATGGACTCCACTTAAAGCCGGGAATCTCTATACCCATCTGCATACCATGGGTGTGGCCACTTAATGTAAGCTGTATATCCGAATATTCGGGCCGTACCTGTGCATCCCAATGCGAAGGATCGTGCGACAATAATATTTTAAAAGGTATTTGCTTTTCAGGCAGCCCCGCATAAGCCGCTTTCATATCGCCATATTTCGGAAATCCTGCTTTAGCGCCCCAGTTCTCAATACCTACCAAAGCTATTTTATCGCCCCCTCTTTCCAATACCACATGCTCATTCATCAGCAGTCTCCAGCCCATTTTAGCATGGGTGGCTTTTAGCCAGTCAAGGTTTTTAATCTTAGCTTCTTTCGATGGCCATGTTACATAATCACCATAGTCGTGGTTGCCCAATGTTGAGTAAACCCCAAGAGGGGCTGTCAACTTCGAAAAAACATCGGTATAAGGCTGTATCTCGTCTGCTTTGTTATTTACCAGGTCGCCGGTAAAAAGTAACAGGTCGGGCTTTTCATCTATCACCATTTGCGCTCCGTGTTCCACTGCTTTCCTGTTATCAAAGCTACCCGAATGTATGTCTGATATTTGCACAATACGCATTCCCTTAAATGCGGCAGGCAGATCGGGGAATTTTAATTGTATTCTATGCACTCTATACCTGTATCTGTTGGTTATCCCATAAAGAAAAGTGCCCAAGATAGTACCACCCAGTATCAATGCCAGCCTGGATAAGAATACCGATCTGCTGATGACCTCACCTGCTGCTGCGGTTGCCGGTGCAGCAGGCTGTATTTTATGGGCTACCCAAACCACAAAGCGCCTTACTTCGTCACCTAGCATTACCAGTAGTATGATTACTTTACCAAGCAGGAAACCTATTGTAAAAGCTATATAAATATTGCGGATCATGTGCGGTATGCCCGCCCAGTTTATTTGCCTGAACAGCAGCATACCTACCCAGGTAGTAATGGAAAGCAATACATATAGTGTTAAAACAATTCTTCTGCCACCGGGAGGCAATGTTCTTAAAGCAGAACGTACAACAATATAGCTGTAGTATTCTGCGAAGCCGATGATTAAAAGAAAGATTACAAGCCGTAACAACATAACCGGGTACAATTAAAATTTCAGGAATTCTTCTATTTGTTTTTTTATAACCAATGCTGTTGCAGGTTTCAGCACCTCTCCTCTATCATTTATCTCTTCATTTATACGGCTAAGCGGTATCTTATCGTAAAACACATGCATTTTCAGGTAGTGCAGTATATTGGTCATATGCTCCATACCACGCAGGTTGCCGGCCCTGCCATCTGCTACGCCCACCATCATTGCTTTTTTGTACCACCAGCATTTTTTTATATCCGAATTATCGAGCATGGTTTTCAAAATACCCGGAAAGCTGCCATTATATTCCGGCATTACAAATACAAATTTTTCCGATGGTATGAGGTAGTTCTTCTCCAGCTCTTCCATATCGCTGCTGCGTTCCCAAACATTCATATCTTCCAGCGATATCAAATGCACATCATTAGTGGTTGTAGCTATAAGGTTTTTATAAACCTCAGCTACTTTAAGTGTCATGCTGTCTTTCCTGTTCGTACCGGATATTATCGTGATCATCAAAAACCCAAAAAAGATAATGCGCAAATGTACAGGCTTTTGCAACAGGGGGTATATAATCAATATCTAATACCCGATTGGCATTATAATATACTTAAAAACACAATACGAAATACAGCTATAATTTAAGATTTTATATTATCCACATCTTGTACGTTGAGCGTAAAAATGTCACGTTCAGACGTTAATTTTGTAGTATATCCTACACCTGCTTAAAATTTTAATAATTAGATGAAGTTTACGTTTTACGGGCATTCCTGCTTTGCTATAGAAACAGGTGGCAAAAAACTGTTATTTGACCCCTTCATTACAGGAAATGAATTGGCGAAGGATATTGATATAAACAGTATTGAAGCCGACTATATTCTGGTGTCGCATGGACATGGCGACCATGTGGGCGATTTGGTAAGCATCGCGAAACGTACCGGTGCTACCATTATTTGTGCTGCTGAAATAGCCACGTGGGCGGAGAAACAAGGATGCCCAAAAACACATGGCATGAACTTTGGCCCTTATACCTTTGAGTTTGGCGATGTACGCTTTGTACCTGCTGCACACAGTAGTAGCCTGCCCAATGGCACTTATGGAGGCAACCCCGGGGGCTTTATCATAAAGAACAAAGAAGGCGATTTTTACTTTACCGGCGATACCTGCCTTACGATGGATATGCAGCTGGTACCTCGCTACGCAAAGCTCAATTTCGCTATTATGCCTATTGGTGGTAACTTCACCATGAATGCTGAGGATGCTGTAATAGCTGCAGACTTTATAAAATGCAATAAGGTAATAGGTGTCCACTTCGATACGTTTCCCCCTATTAAAATAGATCATAACAAAGCGAAAGAAGCTTTTAATAATGCGGGTAAAGAGTTGATATTGCCTAATATTGGCGAAACAATAACCCTGTAAAATATGCAGCCTGGCTGCGCAATGAAGATTAAAGAAAGGATATGGCTAAAGTAATAGCAATTGCAAATCAAAAAGGTGGCGTAGGTAAAACTACTACGGCTATAAACCTGGCGGCAAGCCTTGCGGCACTGGAATATAAAACCCTGCTGGTAGATGGCGACCCCCAGGCAAATAGCACTACGGGCAATGGGTTCGACCTGAAAAACATACAGCTAAGCCTGTACGACTGCATGGTGAATGAAACGCCTGCTGCCAATGTGATACTGGAAACTGAAACACCTAACCTGTTTCTTATACCTTCTCACCTTGACCTTGTAGGCGCTGAAATAGAGCTGATAAACCACCCAAACCGCGAATTTGTGATGCGTCAGGCGCTTGATGAACAACGTGCCAATTTCGATTTTATCATTATCGATTGCTCACCATCGCTTGGCCTGATAACAGTGAATGCACTAAGCGCAGCAGATAGTGTAGTAATACCGGTACAGTGCGAATACTTTGCATTGGAAGGTTTGGGCAAATTGCTGAACACTATTAAAATAGTACAAACAAGGATTAATACCGAACTATTGATAGAGGGCATTCTGATGACCATGTACGATGGTCGCCTTCGCTTATCGAATCAGGTAGTGGAAGAGATCAAGAACCACTTTGGCGATCTTGTTTTCAATACAATTGTACACCGCAATACACGCCTTGGCGAAGCGCCTAGCTTCGGCAAGCCTGCATTAATGTATGATGCTGAAAGTACAGGTGCGGTCAACTACCTGAACCTTGCCAAAGAAATATTGCAGAAGAACAACCTTACTAAGATAAAGAACGAGGACAAAATTTTCGAAACAGGCGACCATGTCTCAGAACAATAAAAAGCAGGCTTTGGGTAAAGGTATTCGTGCCTTACTCAACAATATCGACGAAGAAATAAAAACTACCGAAGGTTCGGTTCCCGCTTCTGTTTCAGGACAAAATGCAGGCAGCATTATTCGTATTCCGCTTGAGCAAATAGAAGTTAACCCTAAGCAGCCACGCCGCGATTTTGATGAGCAGGCATTGCAGGAACTTTCAGAAAGCATAAAGCTGCACGATATTATACAGCCAGTTACGGTTGTAAAACTGAACAATAATAAATACCGACTTGTATCGGGCGAGCGCCGTTTACGCGCTTCGAAGATGGCAGGCCTGAAGGATATACCTGCATATATACGTACTGCCGATGACCAGCAATTGCTGGAAATGGCATTGCTTGAAAACCTGCAGCGCGAAGACCTGAATGCAATTGAAGTTGCACTAAGCTACAAACGTCTGATGGATGAATGCGATATGACACAGGAACAAGTGTCGGAACGCATGAAGAAAGAAAGGAGCACTGTAGCCAACTATTTACGTTTACTGAAACTACCACCCGATATACAAAAAGCAGTGCGTGATGGCAGTATGAGCATGGGCCATGCACGTGCCATTATTGGCCTCGACCTGGTGGATCAGCAATTGTATGTATTCCGCGAAGTGAATGAAAAAGGTTTATCGGTAAGGCAGACAGAACAGCTGGTAAAAAATATGGCACAGCCGGATAGATCAGTCCCTTCAAATAATGCTACCGGAGGTGTGAAGCTGCCACCGGCTTTTAAACGTATAGAAGACAATATAGCCTCTCATTTTTCTACCAAGGTAAAACTAGACAGAAAACGAAATGGCAAGGGTAGCATCGTGATAGAATTTTACAACGATGAAGACCTGGAACGGATAATGGACAAAATGAATTTGTAATTTTACTAAGGGTTGTTCGCAACCCTTTTTCAATATATGAATGAGCATAGTGGGATACCGGAAAATTGGAGGCAGGTAGCTAAAGAAAAACAGAAACTTTACAAAAGGCTGCTTGAGAAAGGCAATAAGAATAAAATGCTGAAAGCTCTGCCGCAGTTACACGAAGAAGCTTTCAGTAAAATAGACTGCCTCAGTTGCGCCAATTGTTGCAAGAATTACTCCCCCCGTTTCAAAACACCCGATATAAAACGCATAGCTAAAACGTTGCGTATAAAGGAAGGGGATCTTGTAGATCGCTACCTGCGTCTTGATGAAGATGGCGACTATGTAGTAAAGCAATCGCCCTGCCCTTTTTTAGCCCCGGATAATACCTGTAATATTTATGAAGACCGGCCCAGCGATTGCAGAAGATACCCATACACCGATGAAGATGTACTGCTGAAACGCGTACAACTTACCCTAAAGAATGCAACAGTATGCCCCGCTACTTATGCTGTACTTGAAAGCTTATTGATATTAGAAGGCAAATAATAAAAGCGCCTCATAAGGCGCTTTTATTATTTATTCGTTGTCTGTTATTGATAAATACTTACCCCTGCAGGATTTAATACCCGCGCAACAGAATCCAGAATACGTGTAGTATCTGCAGGCAGCGAAGTTATTGGCAGCAATACATAAAAAGTACCGGAGTCTTTTGTTGCCATCTCCACCGTATACCCATAGCTTGTCAACGTTTTTACACGCCTGTCTGCCTTTGCTGCAGTATTATATTCCTGCAATAGTATCTTATAATTCATAGTACCATCGCTATTTACATTCGCAGTACTTTGCTGTGGCGCAGTAACAACAGTCGAATCTACAACTGGTTCCGTAGCTTGTTGCACTTCTTGTTCAGGCTGCGGTTGCGGTTTGTCATTGAAATAATTAATAGTAAATACAACGCATATTACAACCAATATTGTCAAACCAACTATTAGCGCTATCCTTTTCCAGTTTACACCACTACGTTCCTGTTCTATGTAGGGTTTATAATTATTAGGGGTATCAACAGGTTGTTGTGGTTCATATTGTTGCTGTGGCCGTACAGGTTCAGGTTGTTTTACGGCATTGCGCAACACGGGTACACCCCGCGGTGTATATTGTATATGCGGGTCGGTTATAAAATTCACCTTACCATTTTGCTCTATGAACTTACCAAGCGATGGTATAACAACTTCCTTTCCCTCCTGCAGATCAGCTTTAGCCTGTGTACTGAAATCGCGCAGCGCATTCGCCGCCTTCGATATACTTATTTGTTCGTTAGTTGCTATAAAATTAGCTAAGGTGTCATCGATAGAACCACCGGGTGTTATAATAACCTCATAGGCCGGTGAATTTAAAGATGTACCATCGTGAAAAGCACTCTTCTTTTTCATCTCAAGATTACCCAACCCATGTATATAACAAAAGTGGTTTTTCAGTAAGAAGAGCCCGATGTATCTGGCAATATCCATCTATATGTGTGTTATGATTGGTATGTAAATTACGCAAACCAAATAAAACCTGAATACATTACAGGTTATTTAAAATTTAAACCTAAGTCCTCCAAACACATTCAACCCATAAGCCTGGTATCCCATCCAGCGCTCATTTTTGCTATTCAGTAAATTATTTGTTTGCAAGAATAAACACAACCTTGGTATGATCATATACTCCGCGCCTGCACCTATATCAACAAAAGTTTTCAGCTTATCAGCCTGTCCACCTTTTGCCAGTGCATATATTTCATCCAGCACAGAAAGGTATGCTGTAATAGTTAATTCAGGTATCGGCTTTACAGAAAGATCCCCTTTTACTTGTACCGCAGGTTCGTGCCAAACTTCATCAAATGTTTTATTGTAGAAATTGTACCAGGTACCTGCAAACCCAATTTCAAAAGTATTGGCTATATGATATCTTGCTGCAGCTTGCACAGATATTGCATTTACACGACTATCGTATAAGACTTTGAATTGTTTATTGTCAGTTATTGTATCATTTACAAACAGTGGCAGGTAGTTATACTGCCACCAGCTAACACGCCCATTCAACGTAAGATGATTGCCTACATTAGTTTGTAATGTGGCGTACACTTCGTCAGCACGTGTTTGTTTTACACTGTATGTGTTGAACATATACGGATTCAATGTACTCAATTGCTGGTAAGTATTTTGCCTCAGGTTAGCACTCCAGCCCGCCTGTATGGCAAATTGTGTGTTAGGTATCGTAAAGTTTGCAGAGATATCGGGTAATAAATAAGACGCACCTTTACCAAGCGTAGGATTAATTCCTATCTTAGCTTTAAGGCCATTTTTAGTAAAGAAAACCGCTGGTGTCAGTTGAAAGACATTATTGCTTTGGCTGGTTACATTGTTTACGAACTGTGTAAAATATCCATTTATGCCCATTGCAACTTGCAATGAACTATCGAAGCTATAAGTTACAGGTACAGAAATACGCACACTACGTTCCGATGCATCAAAGCGATCGCCATACAACTGCAGTGCTACTTGGGGATGATAGTCTAGCCCGCTTACCATCTGCAATTCATTTTTCATATCGAGCGCCAAAGCTAAACCAGTAAATGCCTGCTTAACAGAATCGCGTGTATAGCTATACAACTCATGATCGTAACCATAATAATTGTATTGATTTCTTAGCACGCCCAATGCTCCATGCCATGTGTTACCATTACTATGTAAAGTACCTTCTGCATTCAAATCACTCAACGAAGTTTTCTGGTCAGCTATTGCTCCGCTTTGCGATAAGTGATGTAATTGAATATTCGTTTCATAATTATCACCACGCAAGCTACTTATTCCCGCATCCAGCAATATGGTTGACAAATTACCACCGCCTATTTTTACATAGTTAGCAAAGGGTATTTGTATAGTATCAGCGCCTAAAGCCAGTGGCCTTAAAGGGAAAGATGTGTAATTATAAGATAGTGTTTGTTGAGGTACGACATAAGTAAGCGCAGGTATTGATGTATCAACAGGTGGAAGATTTGGAATTAGTTCCGGCTTAGGCGTACTTCTAATTTCCGGTTTGTACGATTGTATTATTTCAATGGTAGCGCCTTTTATTATAGTATCCTTAACCACTATTGGCTCAGCAGTTTTCAGCGAGGCAGCTTTCTTTTTCGCAGTAGTCTTTTTCTTTACCACAGCAGTTTTCTTCTGCTTCGCAGGTTGCTTTTTCTTCTGCCTTTGTGCAGTAGCTTGCAGCGATGTGAAGAGTAACACTATTAATAATATATACAGGTTCCTGATCCTCATGTTCCCTATTATTCAGATAGTTTACTTTGTTGTTTTTCCAATGTCTTCACTTCTTCCAGCTTCACCATTGCATCTTTTTTCAGCTCTTCGCTTTTAGCATTCTTAACTATACTTTGCAAAGTAGCTTTAGCGTTGAAATAGTCTTTTTGCCTGACCAGTACATCTGATATCAGCAGATAAGATTTAACTATCCAGTAATCATTGCCGCCCGCTTTTTTTATCGATACATTAGCTGCGGCCTCTGCCTCTTTCAGTTTATTTTGCTCCAGGTATATTTCTGATATACGGTAACGCGCTTCAATACTTATATCATTATTTACTGTCTGGTTGGCAAGCTGCATGTATATTGTTAATGCCTGCTCCCTGCGCTTGTATTGCTGCAGCGATCTTGCTTTATATAACAGTACACTGTTCATTGCCTGGTCATCAACACCCGGTATAGCTGTTAATGTATCGGCATAGGCTGTAGCTTCTTCATATTTACCTAACTCATAGTTACTTTGCATCAGGCCTGTATAAGCCAGTTGCAGGTTTTCTTTTGCAATAGCATTGTTACGCAGTTTTTCATAATAGCCCAATGCGGCATTATAGTCCTTTTGCTGGTAACTGATAGTTGCAGCCTTACGCGCACTGTTTTCCGTAAAATCGCTCCAGGGAGCTGATAACACAGCATCGTAACCCGCAAGGGCTTCTTTATATTCTTTTAGCTGGTAGTGGCTTTCAGCTTTATAGTAGTTAGCCTTTACTGCGAATGCACCGTTGGGATATTGCTGTAAATATTTGTCCATTGCATCCCTGGACTTATCCCATTTTCCGGCTGCAAACTGTGTTTCCGCCGCCGCATAATATGCCGAATCGAGCGAGTTATCATCAGCCGATGAAATATTATTTTCTTTCAGCAATGCAGCATAAGCGCCGGGCTGGTTACTTTGTATATAAAGGCTCTTCAATGCATCGAGCGCAGCAGTCCGTTCGTCTGATGACGGGTAGCCTGTTATAATATGCTTGTAAGCCTCTATTGCTTTGGGCACATCATTCATTTGCTGTTGTGCAAACCCTATTTTCATCCATGCCTTAGGGGCAAGATTACGCTTCTCATCTCCTTGCGTTAATGATTGCAGCATTGTTATAGCTTGCTGATACTTATCATCTTCTATGTACAATAGCGCCAACTCATAGCGGGCATCATTAGCATAAGACGATGGTGGCGTGCTATTCACCAGCATTTGCAATAGCGCAGCTTTATCATTATTACGGCTTTGCAAACCAAGCAATATTGCTTTTTGGTAGCGGGCGTAATCAGCATCAGGGCCATTTGCAGTAATTACTTTATCGTATAAAGAAGCAGCCCTGGCGTAGTCTTTCTGCATCATTACCGCATCTGCTTCTCTCAGCGTTGCATTTATCCTAAAGTTGTCATCCTGGCTTTTCGATTGTTGGGCTTTATTAAAATATGCTTGCGCGGCGCCATAGTTTTGCAGTTGCATTGCCGCGTAACCCATGTTCAGGTTAGCATTTTCCAATGTTGCCTCAGGGCTTAGCTGGCGG
>CBFGNI010000074.1:0-12509 GCA_965650105.1 uncultured bacterium
ACAGGTACTGCAGATGCATCGCATGGTGTAGCCGGGCCTCAATCAGGTTCTTACTTTGCATACTTAAATGTGTACAATGCACAGACTGCATATAACCCGTACTACTTTGTGAGTGCGCCAATAGCGCTGCAGAATAATACGACACTATACTATTATTATTTCCTGGGTGCTGACGGCAGCTCTGGTACATCAGCGTCAAACTCGCCTTTGAAAGTACAGGTAAGTACAAACTATGGTACTACCTGGACTGATATCTATACGCATCTTTCAAGCAATACCACATTTGCTTCTACAAGTGCTACTTCAAACTGGGTTGAAAATAATGTTAATCTTAGTGCTTATGCGGGGCAAACGGTTGTCTTGAGATTTGCAGGCAGATCGAATTATGGTTCAGGCAGATGTAACATGGCGCTGGATGAAGTGAACGTTACCTTATCGGCACCAACCGCTACTAATGGCGAGCGTTGCGGACCGGGTAATGCTGTTTGCTCTGTTTCATCAAATTCAGGTGTAGCTTCTCCTGTGTTTAAATGGTATGTAAGCCAATCGGCTACCAGTGCAATAACCGGCCAATCGGGTTCTTCGTTATCCGGCTATACTATTACAGGTACTACCACGTTTTACGTATCAGAAATTGCAGGTGGCGTAGAAAGCCGCAGAACACCTGTTACAGCAACGGTAAATCCATTGCCTGAACTTACTGCAACACCAAGCCATGTAACTTGTTATAATGGTAACGACGGTACGGTAACTACCACTGTAACCAGCGGTACAGGTGCAATAGGCTATAGCTGGAATACAACACCGGCACAAACTACAGCCGATATAACCAACCTTTATGCCGGCAGCTATACTGTAATAGTAACTGACACGAAAGGTTGCAAGGATACAGCTACTGCTGTAGTGAATAATGCAAATATTAACACACAAGTTGCTATAGGTACACAACCAAGCAATGCTACAATATGCTACAGTGGCAATACGTCATTCACGGTTGCAGCAACGGGTAACCCTACGCTTACTTATCTATGGGAATACAGGACCAGTTCAACGGGTACTTTCTCAACAGTAAGCAATGGTGGCGTGTATAGCAATGCAACTACTGCAACACTGAACCTAAGCTCTGTACCTGTAACAATGAACGGTTATCAATACCGTGTTACTGTATCCGGCCCTTGCGGTACCGCTAAGGTATCGAACACAGTGACGCTGACTGTTAACCAAACCAATGTATCAGTAAGTATATCTACGCCTGCTACCACTATATGTGCGGCAGAAACACCATTGTTCTCATCAACTGTAACGGGTGGTGGTGTATCGCCTACCTATGCGTGGAAAAAGAATGGCAGTACAGTAGCTACAACAGCTACCTATACTCCGGCATCGCTGGCATTGAGCAATAATGATGTGATCACACTTGAAGTAAATAGCAATGCTACATGCCCTAATCCTACAACCGCTGTAAGTAATAGCATTACAATGACGGTAAACCCAATGCTGACACCATCGGTAAGTATCGCAGCTTCGCCGGCTACTTCAATATGCCCCGGCAATACGGTAACCTTTACCGCTACGCCAACAAATGGTGGTACGCCAACATATACATGGAAGAAAAACGGGGTTACCATATCGGGTGCCGGTAATGGCGCAACATACAGCACCTCTATAGTAAGTACAGGCGATGTATTTAGCTGCGTGATGAACAGCACGGAAACATGCCGCACTGCCAACACTGCCACCAGCAATGGTATTACCATGACTGTTGTGACTGCAACCACTCCTACTATTTCAATTGCGGTATCGCCGGGTAATACTGTATGTAATGGTACATTAGTAACCTATACAGCAACTGTAACCAATGAAGGTACAGCGCCCACATATATATGGAGGAATAATGGCAGCCTGATAGCAGGTGCGCCTAATAGCAGGTTCTACACAACTACAGGTGCAGGCAATGGCGACGTGATAACTTGCGAAGTAATCAGCAATAAACCTTGTGTTACTGTAAACTCGGTTACGAGCAATTCTATAATAATGACTGTTAATCCTGTATTGACTCCGAGCCTTACAATTTCAGCAACACCTGATTCAAATATATGCCAAGGCACATTGGTTACGTTTAGTGCTAATGCTACTAATGAAGGGCCAACCCCTACCTATCAATGGCGTATTAACGGCATAGATATGGCCAGCGCCAATGCATCAACTTATAGCGTTAATAACCTGAACAATGGTGATGTAATATCGTGCAGCATGACTACAAGTGTTCCATGTCCATCGATACCAACCATAGCCAGTAATAACCAAATAAGTATAGACGTGGCACCAACTACAGCGCCACATCTTACCATAAGCGCACTGCCTAGCGAACGCTTTGTACAGGGTGACACGGTGGTTTTTGTTGCAGTAGCTGCTAATGCAGGTATTGCCCCCACGTATGTGTGGTACAGGAATGGTGCAATAATACCTGCCGTATATGGCCAGACTTACAGAACTTATTTGCTGAATGAAGGTGATGTAATAACTGCCATTGTGTACAGCAGCGATCCTTGTTCTCAGCCTAATTCGGCATTAAGTAACAGCATTACATTGAAAGATGTAACCGGTATTAAAGAAATAGCCGCGGCTGAAACGGAAGTGCGTTTGTATCCTAACCCTAATAGTGGTGTTTTTGTAATAGAAACGCAGGATAACTTTAATATAAAAGGCCAGGAAGCTAAATATGAAATATTGAGCAATGTTGGCCAGCTGGTTCAACGTGGTACTTTCACCACGCAATCGGGTAGTTTTAAACAGCAGATAAGTACGGAAAGCATGGCTAACGGTACTTATTTTATACGTGTAAGCGTAGGTGACTACCAGATAATGAAGCGCTTTGTAAAACAATAACAAGCACTATTTGATAGTAAACAGGCGGATAAGCAATTATCCGCCTGTTTTTTTATGGCATTGGTATGGGTTTTAGCAGATGCTTGTCATAGAGAAGGCAAAATTGGAAAAGTATATCTAACAGAGTTTTAACTGTAAGCATAAAGGCGAAAAATAATACCATAAGGGTAGAAGTTTTGTTTGGGAATGGTAATGAAGACGGTACTTGTGGGGATAGTAAACTCAATAGTATTAGAGTTAATCGTTTGCTACTACCCTGTGAGTGGAACAGCCAGGTAAAAAAATATCAGGAAGCAACTTACGCCACTTCCTGATAAAGTAAATCAGACCGTATAATATTTTGTTATTCTACTAATGTTTTAATTGTAGTATAACCCTCTATACCTGATATTTTCACGCTATACAATCCTTTTGACAAAGCGGATAGTTCAAGTGGTTTAAAATTTTCACCCTTACTTACACTCCAAACCAACGTGTTTACCAGGCTTCCGGCTACATTGTATATACTCACTGTAAGCGTTTCAGCTTTGCTTGCCTTATACTTTATAGTACAATTACCATTGTTAGGGTTAGGATATAAAGCGCATTCGGGTTTAACGCCAGTATAAGATTGCACATTGTTTGCTGCCAGTGCAGCTTTTACAGCGCCATAAGCATTTATTTTACCATGGCCCCAATCGTTGTTGCCACTGGCGGGAAGACTACCTGTAAAGTTGTCTTCTATTGCCGTTTGTGCTATTATAGTATTTGCCTGTAAGGGTGTGAGGCGAGGATTAGCTTGCAGCATAAGGCCAAGTATACCAGCCGCAACAGGTGATGATGCAGACGTACCTATGAACTCGGCATAATAATATGTTTTGCCATTGAAGCTATATGAATGTACTACCTGGTTGCTGCTTGCGCCTGTTGGTGTATAGTCGGTAGTAAAAGAACTAACCGATGTTTCGAGTGTAAGGCCGGGAGCGGTTATGTCTGGCTTTATTCGTCCATCGGCCATAGG
Organism: uncultured bacterium; assembly: GCA_965650105.1. Lineage (GTDB taxonomy): Bacteria > Bacteroidota > Bacteroidia > Chitinophagales > Chitinophagaceae > Polluticoccus. The sequence continues at coordinate 3,890 of CBFGNI010000074.1, forward strand.
GCCGCGGCTGGAAAAAGGAACAATGTCGTTTTTCCGTACATAACCTGAATAAGAGCGTGGAGTGCCATTTATATCGGTAAAAGATATTTTTGATGCATAGGCGCCAACCAGCAATACTGATCTGGCACTACCCATATCGCTTACTGTTGATATTGTATTGCCATTAACATTGCCGGGCATACCCAGGCTTTCAAAAGCACTGGTATATTTATACTTATAGCCATAGTAATAGTATTCATCCCATACATCAATAGCGCCACTGGTACCAGATAAAGATATATGCACACTGTCGTCAGATTTATTCCAGATGTTCAATGTCATTCGTGGTTTATCATTGAATTCGGATGAGGAAGTAATGAATTCAACAAAGCAGGTATCTAAACCGTTAGCGCCCAGTATATATGTGCTGTGTGTTTGGTCGTCAATACAATAAAAACCTGTAGTAGCACCTGCCACACCATTTTTATAAAGTGTAACACGGCCGCAGAATGTTTTGGCCGTATCGCCCCACACATCTACCCACGTACGTTTATAAGTGCTGGGTGTAAATGTTACAAAGGTATTGATGATGGTATCGGTAGGTGTAAATGTTTTTGAGAGGTGTATCTTCTCTTCGCCTTCATTGCCTGCACTCATCGATATTAGTTTACCTGCGCCGGACAGGTTATCGCAAGCCTGGTTAAATAATGAGGTGCCATCGTGCGGGCCCGACTGCGAACCCCAGCTTATGTTAATAACTGATGGACGGCTTTGCGAGGTAGCATAGTTGAAAATATAATTCACACCATCGGTAAAATCAGAGAAGCTGCTTTGGCGCCATTGGTCACCAATTGTATCCCTGCGAACGCCCACTAATACAAAATCTGCATCGTAAGATATACCTCTTGTTTTAGCGTTAGGTACGCCAAACCCTGAACCCGCAGATATGCCGGCAGTACCTGTACCATGCATCTGGTCGGGGTTATCAGTGCCTTGTGCCTGTATGGCTGAAGTGCTGGTAAGCTCATGACCATAAGTGTAGCCTGCCGGTGGGGTGCCGGTAGTATTTAGTTCCCACACTCTTTTTATGCGGTAATTAGTGCCCAGTGTGTCAAAAAAAGTAGGGTGTCCGTAATCGAACCCAAAATCTATTACACCCATAAGCACTTCCCTACCTGTGAACGGGTAAGGTAGATCGATGCCCGCGTGTACCGAATCTACACGCGTAGTTTTGCGCGCAGTAGCTAATGCAGGCCGCAGAGGCTCGTCAAGCTGTATGTAAGCTATCCCTTTTATTTGTGTGAAGGCTTTAATGGACTTATATGGTACGCGTACGGTCCATATATCGCCAGCCTTGGTACCAATGTGCACACCTAGTTGGTTCATGGGTTCCGTCACCATGCCGGGGTTAGCAACTTTTATCATTCCGCTCAGGTACACCTGGCCGTTTCCATTTTGCTGGTACACATATCCATCGGGTATTGTATTGTTGTTGCTTCGTTCCATGTCCTTCAGCAGCAAGCGTGTAACAGGCGATAGTTTCGGGAAAATATCTTTTGCCATTTGCGCATTTACCGCAAAGCCGGCCGAGAGGCCCAATATCAAAGTGTATATTTTTTTCATCATGCTAAAACATTGAAATATAGATTAATAAAATTACGCTTTTTGAATGGAAGTATTTAATGCGCAAAACCTGTAATGAGGAACGGTTTTTACTTGTTTCAGGATAATATGAATTATAGTAAAGTATATGGTTATGTTCTTTTGGTGTTGCTAACTGCGTGTGAGGCCAGGGACAATAGTAAATACCCCACACTGGCATATTTGCGTGCAACTGCGGATAGCGTGGCTAATATTAGCAGCGCCACAACAGCTATTGATACATTGAGGCCTACTGAAGATATAACAAGGATGACGGAAGTGCAGCAGCAAAATGCGATAACAGATTTTGCAGAAACCTTAATAGGGGTGCCCTATAAATACGGTGCATGCGACCCTGAGGTTGGTTTCGATTGTTCAGGGTTCATATCCTATGTTTTCCATCATTTCAACATTGCTGTACCTCGTTCCTCTGCCGATTTTACGCGTACAGGCGTTGATGTGCCGGTAAATAATAGCAGGAGAGGCGATATTATTTTATTTACGGGAACAGATAGTACTGAAACAGGGATAGGGCATGTTGGTATCATTACCAATAATACCAACGGGACAATTAACTTTATACACGCAACATCCCGCAAACAAATGAGCGTTACTATCACACCTCTTAATGATTATTATAAATCGAGGTTTGTAAAAGTGGTTCGCGTAATTAAAGTGGATGGTGCTTAAATTTATAATCCCTCAGTTAATCTATGTGCTAAATCTCCTTAGTACGTCAAGTAATTAATACAGCACAGCCTTATCAAAATAATAACTTATTTAAGCTAAGATGTATCCTGTTGTTTTCGTTTGAAAACGCATATGATGCAGATACTGTGAATTTATTGAACGGAGCTAAAAGAATGCCTGCGCCATAACCTACATGTATGGTGCTCGATTTTTCATCAGGCATCCATACACGACCTTCATCTATCAGCGCAAGGAAACCTATTTTACCATTCATGATAAAGCTTTTGAAATCTGTTATCCAGCGCAGATCGTTTGTATTATATAAAACAGTTTTACCCCAGAAGCGGTCGCGATCGAAGCCACGCAGATTTTGTCCGCCACCTATAGATGCATATTGATAAAACTCTGGCTTGCCAGCAATAGCTGTCAAGCCAAAACGAGAGGCAAGACTGAATTTTTTATATAAGGGTATATATAGCTGCAGTATATTATTGTACGTAGTAAAACCTTTATCCCATTCGTAGAAGTTTTGTGTATATGCCAGGCCGGCATAGAACATAATACCTTTAGTAGGTACGCCGGGATCGTTTACATTTTGATATGTGTAACCTACGCGGGCAGTTGTATAGCTATGGTGCTCGAAAAAGAAAAGTTCGTTAGGTGTATAATGCTCAGATATATACCTACCTGCATCATCAAATATTTCAATAGCCTGGAAAGATAGGGTGAGATCGAGGTTGTGGTGATTATTAATAGTCCGGTTTATACCCACACTTCCTAAAAACTCATTAGTACGCAACTGGTAATAATTACGGTTATCAGTATTCTTCTTTGTATCGTTACCCAAGCCAAAGAAATTGGTCCAGCGTACAAAATCCTGGTAGGCACTAACGGTCAAATCCCATTTCCCTACCAATTGATAGAAGCGGCCTTCGTATAAAAGGCTCAAAGCATTTTGTGATACTGAATAACGCAGGTATAAGGCCTGCTCAAACTCATAAGGATATTTTCTCCAAGCATGCCTTGCAAAGCGGTATCCTAAGCTAGCATAAACCCTATCGGGGTTGTTATAAGATACACCAAGACGAAACCCGCGTTTATGGTACTCGTATTCGCGATAGTTATACGCATGTATGGCGCTATCGTTACCAAAGTGCAGGCGCGTTTCAGTCGATTTTCCAAAATAATTATCCCTGTCATCATACACATGTGTTTTTCTGGTGCCATGGCGTACCAATGAAAAATCCATAATGCTATCCCGTTCTTCACCACCTATCAGGCTAAGGCGTATGCCCTTGTCAACAGTCCCTTTCACTGTATAAATATCTTCCCCACCTATACCAAACAGGCGTATATCTTTTGTTTCATCGGTTTTAAACAAGCGTATGTAAAAAGGGGTATCTGCTTTTTGGCCATCTTTCTTTAGGTCGTACACTTGTACCAGTGTGCTTTCGTCGTTTACACGGTTTACTTCAAAATATTCTTTTTTTTCAGAGCCTTCTACATCTACATGCCTCGCCAGGAAATCGTAATAAGTACTTGCGTATTCAACCAGGTGAGACCTGCGTGCCTTTAGTTTTGAAATAATTTCGGGCCCGGAAATAGGATAAATTTCCGGTGGTAATTGTTTTACCGATTTCTCGATGATATCATCTGTAATAGAAGCCTGCAAGTCTCTGGCAATATTTATCCATTGTTCTTTCGATAACTCGCTGGAGCATTTGCGATCGAGGTGGCGTGCTGTGTAATTATAAATATTAACTGCTTTTATATTGTCTTTAAAACCGCGCAAATAGTCAAGGTTTGCCGCATGCAGTACTATACCAGGCAGTAAGCCATCGAATAGGGTATAAGCCTGATCCCTATCGCGAGGTATAGGGCGGTAAACCTTGCTGTCTTTTTCTTCAAATGCCGCCCATCGCCATTGGTCATCGTGGCGACCCCAATCGCCAATAAGCATATCGAATAGTCTTGAACGCACATATAAAGCTTCGTCTATCTGGTTATGGTTGTCTGCAAATACTTTTTCCAGCATCTTTTCCGTACCAATTATTTTTTCAGGGTTGCCGAAATTTTCCGCAGTTTCCCAGTTTTCATCGGGGCGTTGCTCCAACATATAAAGCCTGTTGCCAAAGTGCTCGTTGAAAGTATCCAGGGCCATTTGCTTAGGCACATAAGCAAATTGCGGGTTGGTATGGTATATGTGTGCTGCCTCAGCCATCATAGGTATAGTTACTGCTGAATATGGGTGTCCAATGGTTACCTGATCATTTACCAGGTATTCTATAAATGTACCCTGGTATATATCGGGCAATGCGCGGCCAAAAGATTTATCGAGGCTACGTAGTACATATTCCCTTTTCCTCGTATCGCGCAGTTTCAGGCTTTTGCTTTGGCGCCCGCCTCCTGCTTCGTAAGGGGTTAACCCGTCGTAAGCAGTATCTATCATCATTATTTTTACACGTACGGGTGTTGCCCATTCCTTACGGTAGTGGCTACCCAATAAAAACTGGTGAAAACGTGAGTGAGGATATTCATGCGCTATCACTACTTTATCATATCTGTCAGAATCAACAACTCGTGTTTCTTCCTGCGCATGCAATGAAGACACAAGAGTGAGCAATAAGATCAATAAAAAGAGGGAAGGCTTTGAATATGAATTAATTATGCGGTATTTGTTGAGTGTATGGGGCATCTTATATTATAAATAAAAAACCTTGCCACTTGGTAACCCCATTATCCCGTTTTATCGGAAACCTTGCTCATATACATAGTATTTATAAAAAATAATATATTTTTAGCTGTGACTATCTAACTGGTATGCGGCGACTACTGCTATTTATTGTGCTTTTTACAAGTTGTATGTGGAGGTATGCTGTAGCCGCTCAGGATTCCTTACTGCCAGACAATGTTGTACTTGATGAACGTTTTAGCTATAACGAGTACGAGCCTTATGTAATACCCGCTATAAACTGGCTGCAACAAACCCCGCTTGGCAAGCAACCGGTATTGAGGCGCAGGCTTAACAATTTCATTATGCTTTGGCTGCAAAAGAACAATACAGTTGTAGTGAACATGCCGGAGTACCTTATTAAGTTTCAAAGCATTAATAACGAATTTTATTTTTTATATGCCGGCGGCTGGATGAAATATGCATTGCAGGCCCGCGATACTGTAAGGCTAAACTACTTTATGGCAGCCATTAATAGTGTGCTTGACTATTACAAAGCTGATATGGGCGTGAAGCAAAGCGATTATCTCGACTACCTTTTGAAGTTGAGAGACGAGCATAAATTAGAAGACTTGTACGACGCCAGTGGTAAAGTGAAGAATACATTTGTTTATTTAAGGCCCACGTATAATAAAACTACTTTCAAGCCCAACGAAAATTATTTCAATTTTCATTTTACCGCTATCAACTTCCTTGATCCTAAAGCACTGACATGCAGGTACAAACTGGAGGGCTATTACGACGACTGGGTACCTGTAAACGATGAGTTTGTAATATTCCCCAACCTTCCACCGGGTGATTATAATTTCCGTTTACAGGCCTCCATGTTTCCTGATTTTAGTCATGCTGATGAGAAAAGCTTTCGCTTTACCATCTTGCGCCCATGGTATAAAGAAACATGGTTTTATGTATTGCTGGCGCTGGCTGTAACAGCCTTAGTATATATGTATATGAAGCAGCGTGAAAAATCAGTTAAAAATGTTGCACAGCTACAGCAGCAACGTATGCTTTTTGAATATGACCACCTCCGTAGCCAAATAAACCCACACTTCCTTTTCAATAGTTTAAATACCCTTACCGGCCTTATAGAAGAAGACCAAAAGAAAGCCATTGCTTATACTGAAAATTTATCAGACCTATATCGCAATGTATTAGCTTACCGGAGCGAAGACCTGGTATATCTTGAAGAAGAGCTTGAGATATTGAATAACTACATTCATATACAGGAAAGCAGATTTGGCGAAGCGTTGAAAGTGGAATTGAACATAGCCGAAGATATAAGGCAGAATAAAAAGATAGTGCCGCTTGCCTTGCAACTGTTGGTGGAAAACGCAATGAAGCATAATGTCGTATCTAAAACAATGCCTTTATTAATAACTATTGAGGCGAATAACGACAGTATAAAAATAACGAACAATATACAAGCTAAAATAAGTAAGGAAAAAGGTGTAGGCCTGGGTTTGAAGAATTTACAAAAAAGATATGCTATGGCAACACCAAGGCCTATCAGTTTTGGTGTGGTGAACGAGACTTACCTGGTAACCCTTCCTTTATTATAAGCTTATATGCAAAATAGCTGGATGCAATGATTAAAGTATTTATTTTGAATAATACCGATATAATGTTGCTGGTAGTTTGTGCCGCATTTATTTGCATAAAACTACTTATGTTAAGTAAGGTGCCTACCAGAGATAAATTTGCACTGTTTATTAAGTCACTAGGTTTCAGGAGCTTATCGCAGTTACGGAATGTGAACAGTAAACGTAAACAGATATATTTTCGTAAAAGCAACAAGCTAAATATTGTTGCCTATTTAGCCATAGTTTTATTGCTATGTATGTATGCATTTATGTATTCATTTTAAATTATATACATGAAACACCGTGTTTTCACCCTACTTATATTAACATTCGATTAAAGAACAGCGTATGCATTGATTGTAAGAGTTATATGAGATACCTTGCAGCGAGGTTTAAGAGAGGGGTTAAAACAAACGATACTATGTTACAAGATTTAGTACTCCGTTTTGCACCCATTACGGCAGTATGTTTATTTGTATTGATGGTAGTCATTAAATTGATGATGATTGCCAATGTGCCCGCTAAAGATAAAGTAGTGCTGTTTCTGGAGTCATTTAAGATAAACCAGAATGCTATTACCTCAAGCACACGCAAAAAGAATTTTTATAAAAAAAGCGATGTTATTAATGTCGCCATCTACATCATCTTCGGGCTCATATTTATTCTTTGGGTAGTTGTAAAGCTGGGATAGCCAGCTGGTGCAAGCTCCTATCATATAGCCCTCAGGGTAGTGTAAATATTTGAACGTACATCAACGGATATATAGGTATAAAATAAAAGGCTTCATTTACATGAAGCCTTGCAGTTGCTGATTTTTTTCACCTTAGTTTAATGTTACGCTCAGGTTATCAGCTATAAATTTTGTTGTGAAACTTTCCACGCGTTTTTCTATGTAGCGCGAATGCATGATACGTAGCGTGCCCATATAATCCATAGTGAATTGTATTTTATCACCTGTTTTATACCCGTGTTCATTTTTACCAAGGTCCAATACGGTCATGTCAGAACTAGCACCTACTATCGATATTGAATTGTCTATTAATTGAACATGTTTGGTGTCAATGTCAAGCATGCCGATATCAATAATTGCACGATAGCTTTCACCGGGATCTACATCATCAAACTCCTGCTTTTCGCCGGTAAGGTTGTGGCCCAATTCGCCATAGGGTTTATTGGGTTTCTTTTCCAGCTCTATTATTTCGCCGTGAAGGGTAAATATATGCTGGTGCATATCTGGTATGGTAGAATTGTTGTAAACATCCGTACCTAAAAACAGTGTTTCACCTATACGGAAATGGTTGATACCTTCCGGCAACTCACCCGTTTGTATTAGTGGTATAGTTACACTTGCACCGCCCGATAGCAGTTCTATAGTAGTATCAAACTTATCTTCAATTTTCCTTTTGCATATCTCAAGTTTTTCAAGTTTTTCATAACTGGGCAATACGCCGTACATGCAGGTAAGGTTAGTGCCAAGGCCTATTACTGCAATATTGGGCAGGCTGCTTACATCACTATAAAACTGTAAAAGGTCATTCAACAATACGCCTTCCCGTAGTTCGCCCAGCTCTACCATTATCACAATTTTATGCACCTTGCCTTTTAGTATTGCTGCCCTTGATAATGCTTTTACAGTTTCGAGCGAAGTATTAAAGCTTATATCAGCATGTTCAACAATCTTGCTCGCATTTATTTTTGCGGGTGGTTTTATAAATACGGTTTCTATATCAGGATATTTTGTTTTGATCATTTTCAGGTGCGCTATCCGCGAATCGCATATCTGCCTAATGCCTAAATTGATGATAGCATCAATATAAGTTTCGTTACCACAAAGCAATTTGGTAACTATCGACCATTGTATGCCATTTCGTTTGAATAATGTATCCAGGTAGTCGTAGTTCTGTTTTAGTTTATCAATATTAAGCGTTACGTATCCCATCGGTTGCCTCCTTTTTATTTAAGCGCATTTCAAGATATTTATTCTTAAAGCCGAATTTCT
>CBFGNI010000075.1:0-12436 GCA_965650105.1 uncultured bacterium
GCAGCTACATCATTCGTTTAATAGACAAGAACGGAGGGAATGTGATCAGGAAGATCGTAAAGGACTAATCATTTTTCCATATTAGGATTTCCAATCGAACTATAAGCCATCTGAAAAGATGGCTTTATTGCGTATGAAGGATAGCAATTTTACATTGTTTTAAATTTTATTTAACTTTATATTATAGAACAAGATAGGATATAGCAAATGGATGTTCCGGTAGATATTTCATTAAATATGAGAGATCGGGCGGTTTTTAATGACCTGTTCCGGGCTTACTATGCGCCGCTTTGTTTTTTTGCCGGGCGAATAATTGAAAACCCCGATGACGCCGGTGATATTGTCGAAGACCTATTTGTTAAGCTATGGGAGCGGCAACAGACCTTTACTGATGCGCTGCACGCGCAATCATTTTTTTATCGATCCATACGGAATGCCTGCCTGAACTATATCAAGCACGGCAGAGTTGTCAGGATCACCCATGACATGCTACTTCATACCACGGAAGTGATTGAGCAGGACCATATGAGTGATATGATACGCGCCGAGGTTTGGGGAGAGTTGTACAGGGCCATTGAAAACCTTCCGCTACAATGCAAAAAAGTAATCAGCATGAGTTTCCTTGAAGGCATGACCACCGATGAAATAGCCACCAAGTTAGACCTATCCCCACAAACCGTCCGAAATACTAAAATGAGAGGTTTAAGGGCCTTAAAAGATTCTTTGCCTGAACACCTGCTTTCCCTTCTGATCTTTTATTCTTTCCTTGATAAATAAATTGTTGAACCAATAGGTTATATCTGACTTTCAGTTGTATTGATGGTAAATACAACTAAATATGGCATCTCCAGCATCCATAACAGAAGGACAAAGGATCATTTATCTGACCCTGCAGTATATTCACGGAACGATCAGTTTAGCAGAGTCGCAGGAACTGGACGCATGGAAGAGCGCAAGGAATGAAAACCTTTTGCTTTTTGAAGAACTGATCAATGAATCCAAGAGAACGAGTGCCATTGAGCACATGCAGCAAGTGGATGTCGCATCCGCCCTTGAAAGGGTCAATCATAGAATTGACATTGACGCGGGGCCAAAGCATTCACGCATTTCAGGTTATATGCGTATCGCTGCAGCGATCGCAGCCATATTGGTTTTGACCACCGGGATCTTATTCTATACCAATACAGGTAAAGACAAGTCACTCAGCAGACAAGCTGTAACACTAAGGGACGGGCTACTAGGTCAGCAAATGACCACAAAAACAAAAAGGTTGCGTCATTCGTGGCACTTCCGATTTGAAAGAACTAAAAAGCGCACCAGGCGCAGGGAAACGAATAAAGTTCGATTCCTGTTCTGGGCACACGTAATAAAAGCCGCTATAGTAGCGGCTTTTATTTTTTAACCTATCAGTAATGTCAAACCCTTTAGGTTTATCACATTCAAAGTACGCAACAGATGAGTGCGAAATAAGCAAAAAGAAAAGCTATGAATGAGGCATTGATGCAGTAATCCTCATGAAGTCATCTCGACACTCCCACAACTTCTGCTTAAATTCTTCGGAGATAATTAATCCCCAAAATACCTTCGCATATGCATCTAATCAGCGGCAATCGGGGTTGATATTCTTGGTGAACCAAGCGAGAAAGTTGCACTTCCAGATCATTATGCCTGCCTCTTCTCAACTGCGGTATTTGGTAACAAGGCGATCGGCCTGACGTGGCTTTCATATAGATCGCTTAAGGGAAATTACGCTTGTACTTAACTTCCCATTCAATATCACTATAGGTCTGCCACTATAGTGAACATTGGCCAATCTATAACAATAATAGATAGTAGCATTTAACACTTCTATAATAGTATTACTATCCAAAATAGAACATTTACTTTAATTTTGCTGCAATCTTCTAAGGAATGGTAAAGATCACACCTTTTAAAAAGTTTCTGGAACTGCTCAAATATGAAAAGTCAGAGATATCGGCTATCTACTTTTATGCTATTCTGAATGGTCTCGTACAGCTTTCTGTTCCATTGGGCATACAGTCGATCATAAGCTTCGTACTAGGTGGGGCTGTATCCACTTCTCTTGTCCTACTGATCATTTTTGTGATTGCTGGTGTATTCGTTGGAGGACTGTTACAGATCAACCAAATGAAACTTATTGAAAAAATACAACAGCAGCTTTTTGTCAGGTATTCTTTTCAATACGCCCATATCATACCGAACTTTAATCTTAAAGGTGTTGACGGCTACTACCTCCCTGAATTGGTAAACCGATTTTTTGACACAATACCATTACAAAAAAGTATTTCCAAATTGCTGCTGGACATACCTGCGGCTAGCATACAGATCTTGTTTGGACTGATATTGCTTTCTTTTTACCACCCGGTATTTATCGTTTTCGGCATCTCCCTTTTATTCATTTTGTACCTCATTCTCCGCTCTACTGCAAGTAAGGGTATGGAAACAAGCCTGCTGGAAAGCGATTACAAATATAAAGTGCTGGGATACCTGGAAGAATTGGCCCGCGTTGTAACATCCTTTAAGTTTTCAAAAAACAAATCGCATCACCTGGTTAAAACGGACGAATATGTTGCAGGGTATCTAAATGCTCGCACCGCACATTTTAAAATATTGCTCTTCCAGTATTGGACGCTCGTTGCTTTTAAGATACTGATCACTTCAGCTATGCTGATTGTTGGTGCTTACCTGCTGATAACACAGCAACTGAATATTGGCCAGTTTATAGCTGCTGAAATCGTGATCCTGCTGATCATAAGTTCCATCGAAAAGCTGATTATGAACCTCGATAAAATATACGACGTAATGACCTCGATAGAGAAGATCACTAAGGTTACTGACAAACCAACAGAGAAACAAGGTGGTATAGATCTGGATACCGGGGCCAACGGTGTATCGATCGATGCGCAAAACCTTTCATTTGGGTACGAGGGCGAAGAAAACCTGCTGACAGATATTTCTTTCAGCGTCAGAAAAGGAGAGAAAGTATGTCTTCAGGGAGCATATGGCGTTGGAAAATCTACATTGCTTCGTCTGCTCAGCGGAACCTATACTGATTTTGGTGGCAACCTGCTAATTGACGGAATTCCAATTTATACCTACAATCTCTATTCTTTGCGTAGCCAAACAGGTATCATGCTGCACCACCAAGAACTCTTTCATGGAACTATCCAGGAAAATATCTGCATGGGTAATGAACAGGTGAACTATCGTGAATTAGATTTTCTGGCAGATCTTGTCGGGCTAAAAACTTTTATCCATTCGAAAAAAGAAGGCTACGAATTTCTGATACAACCAGCAGGGCAACACCTGTCGGGCCGGATCATCAAAAAAATACTTCTGATGCGGGCACTCGTACAACACCCTAAACTGTTGCTGCTTGAAGAGCCCTGGCAAGGTATGGAGCTGATATACCAGCAAAGGCTACAACAATATTTATTGAAAGACCTGCCTGGTACCACCGTCATGGTAGTTACCAACGATCAGCAGTTCAGCAGCCAATGCGACAAAATCTTTATGCTGGATAAAGGAACCATCACACAGATAATGCAATAATAAACATGCAAGAAGTTAGAAAAATAGTGGAAGCGGAGGTGGCTGGGAAACCGGTGAGATCATTTGCAACTGTGTACCGTTCAAATGTGAAAAGTAACATCAGGATTTGGGTATATGGTATTTTGCTGGCCCTTTTGATTGTACTGTTCCTGCCCTGGACACAAAACATTCGCGCAAGGGGCTCTGTAACGACGCTCAGCCAGGAGTATCGGCCGCAGGAACTCAATACGATCATCGCGGGACGCATCGTTAAATGGTATATAAAGGAAGGTGATTTTGTAAAGGAAGGTGATACCATTGCCCAGTTGGCGGAGATAAAAGATAATTACCTCGACCCTGAATTGCTAACCCGGACTCAGGAGCAGATAAATGCTAAATCTGCATCTATAACATCTTACAGCAGGAAGGCAGCTGCTAATACAGCGCAGATGACTGCCATCGAAAAAGCGCGGGTGCTCAAGCAGGAACAACTGGAAAATAAACTGAAGCAGCTGGATCTGAAGATAACCAGCGATAGCATGGAAATGATAGCTGCAAGGAATGACTTCCGAATAGCCGAAGAACAATACAGACGTCAGCAGATCATGCGGGATAGCGGACTTGCATCACTCGTACAGGTTGAGCAGCGTATGGCGGGATATCAGAATGCAATGGCAAAAAAAATAAGTGCTGAGATAAAATTTACAAATACAAAAACAGACCTCACCAATACCAGGCTGGAACTTAATCAGGTAGCCCAGGAATATGCAGAGAAAATATATAAAGCTGAGGCGGACCGGGCAGCTGCACAGAGTGAGATCGCATCAGGCCAGGGAGAGTTGTCTAAACTTTCAAATCAGTATGCCAACTATACAATACGGGCCGGCCAATACTACCTGCTGGCGCCCCAGAGTGGGCAGATCGTAAAGGCTACAAAGGCTGGTATAAACGAGATCGTAAAGGAAGGTGAAAAACTAGTGGAGATCGTGCCATCAAAACCCGACTATGCTGTAGAGATGTTCGTTCGCCCGCTCGACTTGCCTTTATTATCAAAAGGGCAGCAGGTAAGGTTTATGTTTGACGGCTTTCCTGCTATCGTATTCAGTGGTTGGCCCGAGGCTTCGTATGGTACGTTTGGTGGTCGTATAGTCGCTATTGAGAGTTCTGTAAGCAGCAATGGAAAATTCAGGGTACTCGTAGGTGAAGACCCCTCTGACCGGCCATGGCCTAAAGCGTTGAAAATGGGCACCGGTGCATCTTCCATAGCCTTGCTCAGGGATGTTCCCATATGGTACGAACTGTGGCGCAACATCAATGGGTTTCCGCCGGACTACTACCAGGATAAAGAAAAGAAAGATGAAAAAAATAAGCAATAGGTCCTGTTTGCTTGCATGCCTGCTGTTATGCTGTATCTTCTGCCAGGCACAGGATACTACTGCAATATTGGGCAGAGATGAGTTTATAAGCATTTTACGCAAATACCACCCGGTTCTCAGGCAGGCTGACTTGCAGGTAGAACGTGCTGCAGCAGGAATTCTGGAGGCACGCGGAGCTTTCGATCCGAGAATCGATGCGGGGCTGGACCGAAAAACTTTTGATGATAAGCTTTACTATAGTTATTTCAACCCCCAGATAACTATCCCGACCTGGTATGGTATAGACATCAAGGCGGGTGCTGAAGAGGTGCTTGGTGAGCGCGTAACAACTGAAGCTACACTTGGTAGAACCAGCTATCTCGGTGTAAAGATACCAGCTAACAACCTGTTCTTCGACAGCAGGAGGGCTACATTGAGACAGGCACAGAGCCTCCGGCAGCTTAGTGAAGCGGAACGTTCGCTTATAATCAACGATCTGGTTTTTGATGCACTCAGTGCCTATTGGAATTGGGTGCGGGAATACCAGTTGTATAAAATAATTGCTACTGCTGTACTGGTAAACGAAGAGCGTATGAGGTTTGTAGTAACGGAATATGAGCAGGGCAACAGGCCAGCTATAGATACTACCGAAGCTATGACGCAACTTCAGGGTTTTTACCTTCAGCAGAACAACGCTTGGCTGTCTTTCCAGAACGCAGGGCTTGAACTGTCGAATTATTTGTGGCTGGACCGCAACATGCCTTTTGAGTGGAGTGCTAATATACGCCCTCCGGAAGCCGAGCTTATAAGCCGGCCTGAAGTGCCCGCGTTGGAAAACCTCTTAACAGAAACGCTTGACAGCCATCCCAAATTGCAGTCGCTCCGGTATAAAACGGACGTTCTGGAAACAGAAAGGCGTCTTAAGGCACAATACTTGCTGCCCAAACTGAATCTCAATGCAAACCTGCTTAGCAAAGGGTACGGTTTGCCAGATCAAGTATCGGTACCCTTGCTTGAAAACAACTACAAACTGGGGGTTGATTTCAGCATACCGCTATTTCTTCGCGAAGCGAGAGGCTCATTTCAAGCAGCCGGAATCAAACTTCAGGAGAACACTACAGAGCAGGAGCGTATGACCCTTCAGTTGCAAAACAAGGTAAAAGCCTACTATAACGATGTTTTACTATTGCAACAGCAGTTGGAGCTATATGAGCAGAACCTTCAAAATAATATCAGGCTTTTTCAGGGCGAAAAAATCCGTTTTGAAGGAGGTGAAAGCACATTGTTTGTGCTCAATACAAGAGAGAATAAGGTGCTGGAAGTGACTCAAAAGCTGACAGAACTCAGGGCAAAATGGCAAAAAAGCTATGCAGGTCTCCTATGGGCAGCCGGAGTACTGCAGTAACATCTATTTTCGGGTTTTGCTGAAGCTATCAAGCGTGCTGAACACAAGGTGATGCAGAAAGTCAACAAGCGGGCCAGCTGTCTTAGCATGACCGAAGTCTGTAAGCCTGGGGAGGTTTTCTTGGAAATACATCTGATGATGCGCCGTCTCTATCAAGGTGCTTGCCAGCGAATGAGGGAAAGTAAACCCCCGCTTATATTCCAGAAAAACTTCAGCAATACGGTGACACAGGTCTTTATAAGGCTTGAATAGCATAGCCTTGTTATCTTCTGTTACATGTTTTGTAAGGTATGATTTGTCACCTTCCGCTATCACGATCCTGTGCAGTACGCTTTTATCAATATGCTCCAGTATAAATTGATCGGTTTCCTGGAAGGTTAACAGGCGAATGATCGTTTTTATCTTCTGCTGTGCATCCTTTACATTATTGGTATGGAAGATGAGTTGATATTCCATCCATGTCCAGAACCAGGTTGTTATATAGGTAAGCAAACGGTGCTTATTCTCAAAATACCGGTAAATACTCGCTTCTGTTGTGCCCACTTGAATGGCAAGTTTCTTGAACGTAAACTCTTCGAAACCCAGTTCATCTATCATCCTGATGCCATTGCTTACAATATTCCGCCCCAGCTCCGAAGTCTCCGGGTCCCTTACATATAGCTTAGGATTCATTTTAATCTGAAGCTGTAATTCCATCTCTGAGTATTTGAAAGCAAAGTTAACCATCATAGATGAATACACTGATAAATAATATCTACACTACTATGTAAGGTAGTTTTACTATAATAATACAAGCGATCCATTTCTATCTGGATAGTAATCAACAGTATGGAGTTTAGCAATGTAAAGACTACTACGTCTATATAAAAATCACTGGGTATCATGACGCCCGACAACTCATTTTGATAGAACAGCATAAAAATATGTGACATGAGATATAACTACCATAAACTATATTTATAATATCATAAATAATAGTATTGCTATTATTTGGAATAGATTTATTTCTTTGCCGGAAATTAAGAAACGATGTTACCAAGCGCTAGAGTTGGAATTTTAGGTGGCGGCCAGTTAGGTTCAATGCTGATACGCTATGCGATAGATTATGGTATTGATGTTTCCGTAATGGACAAAGATCCGGATGCTCCGTGTTCCCGATACACAAAATCATTTATGTGTGGTGATCATGCCGCCTATGAAGATGTGATGTCATTTGGAGCAGGTCTTGATATTATAACCATAGAAAAAGAACAGGTAAATGTTGAGGCCCTAAAAGCCCTCGAGAGGTCGGGAGTCAAAATCCACCCTTCAGCAGCTGTTATTGAGGTCATACAGGATAAAGCCAAACAGAAAGAATTTCTTCTCTCAAAAGCGATTCCAGTGGTGCCGGGCATACTGGTTGAAGACCAGGCAGCACTGTACCGGTTTACTGACAAACTACCCGGATGTCTGAAGAAATGTAAAAGCGGGTATGACGGCTACGGTGTCATGATGCTCAAAAAGCCTGAAGATATATCCAATGCTTTTGATGAACCATCTGTACTCGAAGAGTTAGTTTCCATAAAACATGAGATATCTGTGATTGTCTCCAGAAATGAAGCGGGAGCCATTCAATGCTACGACCCTGTAATGATGATCTTTAACAAAGAGCGGTTCGTACTAGATTTCCAGTTGTGCCCCGCCAATATCAGTAACGAACAAGCGATCGAAGCATGTAGTCTCGCTATACGAATTGCAGAAGCGCTTGGCCTGGTGGGCATACTTGCAGTGGAAATGTTCATAACAGAGGATGGCAAACTGTTGGTAAACGAGCTAGCCCCACGACCACACAACAGTGGCCATCATACTATAGAGGGTTGCACCACATCTCAGTATGAGCAACATTTACGGGCCATACTCGGATTGCCGCTGGGGGATACAAAACTTACAGGCAGCACGGTAATGATCAATATATTGGAACCAGCTGCTATGCGTAGAGAATCTATGCAGCAGGCGCTCAAGACCTTGCTGGGGGTAGGATCCTTGCACTTGCACTGGTATGGCAAGCGGGAAGGACGCACGGGGAGAAAGATCGGGCACATCACGATTACAGAACATACAATGGAAAATGCCTTAACCAAGGCGGTAATAGTACGTAACATCCTAAAGAATATAAATGAATAAGCTACAGGTAGGGATCATCATGGGGAGCAGCTCCGATGCACCGATAATGGAAAAAGCTGCTGCAGTACTAAAGCAATTTGGTATTAGCTATGAATTTTTAGTGGTATCAGCGCACCGCAGCCCAACGCGTATGTTCGAATACGCTGAAACGGCAGATGAACGCGGGCTCAGCGTTATCATTGCAGGAGCAGGTGGCTCTGCACACCTTCCCGGGATGATCGCTGCTATTACAACTATCCCGGTAATAGGGGTGCCGATAAAATCGACAAATTCGCTCGATGGATGGGACAGCCTGCTCTCTATTGTACAGATGCCAAATGATATCCCGGTTGCAACAGTAGCAGTCAACGGAGCACATAATGCCGGCCTGTTGGCGGTACAGATGCTCTCAATCGCTGATGAGAATCTCCGGAATAAACTGGCTACTCTGAAGGCAGACAATCATAAAAAAGTACTGCAGCAAAACGATACATTAAACCATAAAGACAAGGGCGAAGCATAGAGCTTCGCCGCTCAGGTAAATAATGCAAACCGAATTTACAGGAAAACCTTCTTCCTCCAGTAAATATGACTACAATATATCCATGTCTCTCGCTACATAATAGCTGGGTACCAGGGGCCTGAATCCAATCTTACGAATCTTAGCGCTATCCATAATGCCTTCGAAGGGATCGGGCAGTGCTCCTTGCTCATTGTCAAATATTTCGTTGGCCTTCCCAACAGAATCGGCTAACTCATATAAGGTGATGGGCGCATCATCCACAATGTTAAAGATCTGGCCATTCAAATTATCCTGCTGCAATAGTAAAAATAATCCTTGGGCTACATCTAGGTGATGCACCATATGCATCCTTGAACCCGGATGACGTTTCCAGTTTTTAAGTATTGGCATGATCTCTTCGATATGCGGGTCATTTTCACCATACACAAAACCCAAACGCAGTACGCGTACATCCAGCGTCATTTTCAGCAATTCTTGTTCTGCGGCAATCTTGCTGGAAGAATAAGCCCTGGGGTCATTAATGTCGACGATATCATCTTCTTTGGCTGGGTGGCCATAACCTGAGCCATAGACATTGCCGGTGCTCACAAAAATAAATTGCTTAACACCAGCGGCTACTGCAGCCTGAGCCAACGCTACCGTGCCTGTATGATTGGTTCTAGTGATGCCGTCATTATCGGTGAAGGTCCGGAATAGTGCTGCCAGGTGGATGATGGCGTCCATACCCGCTACCGCAGGTGGCAAAGTGTTGGGCTCATAGAGATCGCCAACAACCACTTTGACGCCCGGTAACGCTTTAGCCGCATCCCGGACTAATATTGTAACATCATAGCCTTTGGCTACTAGGCGAGGCACAAACCTGCTCCCTACCTTTCCTGTTGCTCCTGTAACTAAAATTTTCATAAGGCAAAGTTCTCAGGAAAAAACTCGGCAGACGAACGATAATCAAACCAATAATTATGATTTTCAAACCTTGCGGAAAGCATTGGGAGTGGTTCCCGTGACGCGCTTAAAGTAGTTATTGAAATAAGAAGGATAATCAAACCCTAAAGCATAGGCTATATCCGCTATGCTCCAGTCGGTATGTTGTAACAGGGCTTTCGCTTCAGCTGTAATACGCGCAGCGATATGCGCGGAGATCGGTTTACCGGTTACTTCCTTGACAGCACGGTTAAGGTAATTAATATGGACGGCGAGGCTCGCCGCAAAATCCTTCGGGCTACGCAAACGGAGCGGGTCATTGCTGCGCTCGATTGGGAATTGCCTTTCCAACAGGTCCATAAACAAATGGGTCATCCGGCTCGCGCCATTTTTGAAAGGCGCTGTTTGCTTTGAGGGTTGGATGTTCAGGGCTTCGTGGATGACCAATGCAATACAGCTTTTGATCAGGTCAGCTTTGTGCGGATAATCACCATTATAGGCTGCCATCATCTTCTGAAAGATGCCGCTAATAAATAATGCCTGTTGGTCATTTAAAGGTACAACAGGATTTTCCCCAACACGGAACAGCGGCGAGTCCTGCAATTCCCGGTTATTCATAAAAGTTTCGGTAAAGATGCAGGCATAGCCGCCGGTGCGGTTCACCCGCCTTACTACGGAATGCTGCACTTTCGGATTGACAAAGAATAGCACGTTTCCCTTAATCTCTACTACCTGGTCACCATGTTCTATCGTCATATCTCCATGCACCAGCCCCATTTTATAAAAGTCACGCCTTCCTGTCCTCACAGGTATATCCATCGATGCCGATAATTCATGCACCTTAAAACCCTTCAGTTTTAACTCATCCCAGCTCAATCCTGGAATTCCTGTTTCCATCCCGCAAAATTAACATAATCAAACTATCATTTTCTTTTAAGACTTAAACCTGCTTTCTAAAAGTGTTATCTAATTTGAGTGCTTCTTATAGAATAATGGTTTTAGGAATGATGTTTGTGTGTTGCCTTATAATACTATTTATATATGGCACTTTCTTTTTCGGAATTAATAAAGCAACCGCAACCGGTTTTAGTTGATTTCTTTGCTGAATGGTGCGGTCCATGCAAAATGATGAAGCCAATACTGGAAGACTTAAAGTCAAAAATTGGCGATAAAGCAACCATTGTAAAAATAGATATTGATAAAAATCCTGCTATTGCTTCACAATTTCAAATTCAGGGAGTTCCTACACTTATACTTTTCAAAAATGGGGTTGTGCAGTGGCGGCAAAGTGGTGTTGTACCAGCTAACCAGTTAGTGCAGATAATAGACAAGTATAAATAATTGAATATTTAATCCACGTTATCCTACGAGGCATTTTTGTTTTTAAAAATATCTATTTCATTCCCCAAGGGAAAGTAGCATACATCTAAGGTTATATCTTATTATCTGATCTCCTGATTTTTTTTGAAACTGAACCACTGCGGTAAATATTTAATATTTGCATTGTCAGTATTCAGGATATTTGTAAGAGAAAACAATTACATCCATGTCGCAAACAGAAAAAGACTTTACAAGTGTAAGCCCATCGGCAAAATCTTTATTGCTTATGAAAGGATATACAAACATTCCTTATGCAAAGCAGACTGCCGCGTTGATGCAAGGGCCTGAAGTATTCGATCTTAGTTTCGATGATAAAGATTTTTGGTTCTGGATACGTGTAATGCATTTCGAAAATCGCTACTGGACAATTGATCAGTTATTGAAAGAAACCGATAGTAAAAATATACTTGAGCTATCATCAGGCTATTCGCTGCGCAGCCTCGATATGTGCGTTAAAAATGATGTGCATTATATAGATACAGATTTGCCCAAAGTAATTGCCACAAAGCAAAAAATGATAAACGAGCTTAAGCTGAATGAACATTTAAAAGGTAAACTAGATCTGTTGCCGCTTAATGTAATGGATATTGTTGCGTTTAATGAGATAGCAGGTATGTTTGAAGACGGCCCGCTTACAATTGTAAATGAAGGGCTGCTGATGTATTTGAATATTGAAGAGAAAGTGCAGTTGTGTAAAACAATACATGGCCTACTAAAAAGAAAAAGTGGATGCTGGATAACTGCTGATATATATGTGAAGCGTAGCGAAGAAATGCAGGCTGCTTTACCACAAAGCAAAAGTGAGGCTGCTTTTTTTGAACAACACAATATTGAAGAAAATAAGTTTGATAGCTATGAGGCTGCGGAAACTTTTTTTAAACAGCAAGGTTTTCAATTAGTAAAAGAGGCAACCCCCAATTACCCGGCATTAAGTGTAATGCCTCATTTGCAAAAAACATTGCCTGAAGAGATGCGTAATAGTAAAACCCCGCCACCCAAAATACAGGCTACCTGGATGTTGAAAGCTATTTGATGTAGTTAATTGTAACTAAGAAATACTTAAATTAACCAACAGATGCCTGCGACGTCACGCTTGCAGATACTGCTGTAATATTTCCGGTAAGCGAAAAGTAAAAAATTGTACCTTTTCCTTCAACG
>CBFGNI010000076.1:0-12433 GCA_965650105.1 uncultured bacterium
CTTCGCACCCTGGGTAGGAGCACTTATACCTGATATCCGCCAACAGATACTATTAATTGCCGAACCTGGCCGGGAGTCGGAAGCGGTCACGCGCCTTTCCCGAGTTGGGTACGACCATTGCCTGGGATACCTGCATGGCGGCATGGATACTTGGATTAAAAGTGGCAAGGCTGTAGATTCCATCTCTATAGTTAATGCGCAGGAATTGTATGAGCTAATGAAGCACAGCCCGGTACACCTGCTCGACGTACGTAAAAAAATAGAGTATCAGGTTGCTCATATTGAAGGAGCCCTCAATCTGCCGTTGGATGATATCAATGAAAAACTGGAGATAATCGACAAAGACAAATACTACTATGTGTACTGCGCCGCAGGCTACCGCTCTATGATCTTTATCTCAATATTGCGCGCCAGGGGATTTAAAAAACTGATTGATATTCATGGAGG
Source organism: uncultured bacterium (assembly GCA_965650105.1). Lineage (GTDB taxonomy): Bacteria > Bacteroidota > Bacteroidia > Chitinophagales > Chitinophagaceae > Polluticoccus. The sequence goes on from CBFGNI010000076.1 coordinate 448, forward strand.
CTACAAAGCCCTTCAAGCATCGGGAAGGTTCCAGATTGCAGGACCTTTGCAGGATGTAGGATAAAGTACGTTGCTATCCTCCCTTGAAAATAAGCTGTAAAGGGCAGATGGGTGTTAGATAAAAGTGTATATCTCTTCCCGGACAGACTCGTCTGTTCCGGTTAGTGATTACTGTCAGTTTTAGCATGTCTTCAAATCATTGCCTATAGTGTAGGTGCGGTTATATTCGCAAATAAATTTTGCGTTATGGCTACCATTCTGATTATCGAGGATAATGAGGAGATCCGCTCAAATATTGCTGAAATGCTTTCCCTCTCCGGCTATCAGGTACAAACAGCTACCAATGGCAAGGAAGGGCTGGCTAGTATAGCCAATCAAAAACCTGACCTGATCATCTGCGATATCATGATGCCGGTAATCGATGGGTTCGGAGTCATCCATATCCTCCGTAAACAACCCGATACCAGTCATATTCCGCTCATTTTCCTGACCGCAAAAACCGAACATGCAGATTTTCGGCAGGCTATGGGCCTTGGCGCGGATGATTTTATCACCAAGCCATTTTCCGGCAGTGAATTGCTTTCAGCTATAGAGGTACGCCTTCAGCGCCAGCAACAGCTTTATCCGGCAGCCAGTGCAGTATCTACAGATACCGATTATCTCAGTCAGCTACTTAGGGATGCCGAGTGCATAGAATACAAGAAAAAGCAACTGATCTACAAAGAAGGTAGTACAGCAAGGTTTCTATATTACCTGAATAAAGGGATGGTAAAAGCTTATAAACAGCATGAGGATGGAAAGGAACTCACCGTTAATCTTTATGGAGAAGGGGATTACCTGGGCTATACTGAACTGTTGCAGGGCATTGCTCACCATGAAACCGCAGAAGCCATGGATGATGCTGAACTACTGCTGGTACCACGCAAAGCTTTCGACACAATGATACATCAACACCCAGCAGCAATTAAAATATTTGCAGACCTCATGGCTTTCAGCCTGCAGGTAAAGGAAACAGAGATCATAGGGATGGCCTATAATACACTGCGCCAGAAAGTAGCAGCAGCATTGCTGCACCTACATACTAAATATCATAAAGTATCTTCAGAGCCATTCAGCATAGCAATGAGTCGCGATGAATTGGCCAGTATAGCAGGTACAGCAACAGAGTCCCTGATTCGCACACTCAGCGAGTTTCGCCAGGAAGAGATTATAGGTCTTTCCAATGGAAAGATTACCATACTTAACCATCAGAAGCTTGAACATGTACTCCGCTAAGTCGTCTGACGGTGGCGATAGTTTTTCACAACGCGCCAGATCGCACCAAAAGAAAGCATTGCTGCCACTAGTGCAAACAACCAACCGGCTACAGGCATGAGTGAAATCAGTTTAATGGGGATGAACAACCCCAATGCAATAAATATATATTGCACTTTTGACCACTGCTTACGATAACGTAACGCCAGCCAGTAAGTGGCCAAGACAGCAGCGATCACGTGGGCAAGCAGTAACAGACTGATATAGCCGATCAACAGCATGAGCGCCAGCGGGATACCTACCAGGCTAATCATCAGACCCACAATAATCAAAGGTGTTAGCACCAGAAACAAAAAGCCTGATCCCAAGGCTTTGCCGGGTTGATTATCTGCATAGCCTGCCGCACTGTAAAAAGTGCGATGGAAGAGCCATATAGCGATAGTAATAAATATTAATACCACAATCATATAGCCCAGCATGGCCAGTAATGTGGCGAAACCTGCGTACTGCCACTTGCCTGAAGGTATCGACAAAGTAGGGTCAAATACGGCATGTCCTGATAATACCTTTGCTGTGAAACGCGGATTGCCTTCTGTCCAGTAGCGCACGTCCTTACCAAAAACAGAATGACCTCCGAGGTAGAGCTTGCGAGCAGCGATCTCTGAGCTGCCATTAACAGCCCCATCCATATTGGCTGCATCTCCATGAAATAACAGGTTCTTCTCTACTGTGCCTCCAAAGTTTAAGGTGCCTCCATAGGCCCGCACACTTCCTTGTACATCTCCTTCAATAGCCAGGCTGCCGCCGCCCATCAGCACATCTCCCTTCACCAACCCTCCCGGAGCAATGCGGATATCACCACCACCAGTAACGAGGTCTTCGCCTATATCTCCATTGATTAATAGAGTGCCACCTATGCAACGTACATCTTCACTTATGTAATCGCTTATAGTACAGTTACCGGCAATTACCAAAACATCTCCATAGACTTTCTCGCGAATTACCACTGTACCACCGGCAATCACCAGATCTCCATAGATGTTAGCATTGACGTGAACCGTGCCCCCGGAAATGTATAGGTCTTCATTAATGGGCTCGCTTATGGTGATTGTATCTCCATACCTTAAGTTCATGGCGCATACCGGTAATTGCAGGAGGAGCAGCATCACGGCAAGCAGTTGTATTTTTTTCATAGCAAATAATGTTTTATGCTGAAATTTTTAGCGGTGCGCAATAAATAATGGCTGACTGAGTAGTTTGAGTAGTAGGTCTCCTTCACTTTTTTTAAATAGTGCTGACAGACCTTTTCTTCCATAAGCACCCATTACAACAATAGCATTAATGCGCCCCAGCGCATTTTCCATTAAGGCATCAGAGGCAGGCTGTTCGTGAAACTCGAAACGGACATCTTCATAATAATCCTTCATCCATTCCTGAAGTCTGTGTTTATGTGCTATATCATGATGTGGCTCAACTGCCTGCATTACATGCACCGGCAGGTTGTGCCATTGGGGGAAGAGGTAAGTGAATTGCTTAATGGCATGGACGGATGAGGCCTGCCCGTCATAAGTGAAAATCAACTCACGTACTTCATGGCGCCCCTCCGGCAGAACAAGTACAGGGCATTCAGCAGCACTAAGTACCTGCTTTACAAATGCACTGGGCACTCCAATCTCCGAGGCTGGATAAGCCGTTCGGGCATCCAGTAAAAGAAGGTCTGCAAATCTCGTTTCAAGTACTAGCTCCTGCAGTGGTACGCCATAGTTACGATGAATAACAGGAATTGTTTCGCGACTGTTACACCCCTCATGGAAGCGCTTGGCTAGTGCATCAGCACGCATACGGATTGGGTCATTGTCCGGTAAATCTGTAGACTCCATTTTATGATGAAAGCCCCGGTTGCCGGGATCCTCCGACACATAAATTACCTCGTGATCCAGTGTCTCCATAATCACTCCTGTCAGCCGACCACTGGTGATCCTTGCAATATAACATGCAAAATCAAGGTTAGTCTGGGTCGTCGTATTCTCATGGAGAGCAAAAAGAATTTTCATGTGGCTTGTTTTAACGGCAAAATAACGGGTGTTGTCAGTGATAGCCAATGACCAGTATCACAACAATGGCTGATATGGCTCATGGGTTTTGGAGCCGTAAGGTGCTTTTTTTGTATCATGAGTAAGGAAAGTAAAAAGCGGCTACCCGAACGCCCTGCTGAATGCCCGCCTGTTCCCAAACCAGGAGAAACGTTGGTACCTCATACACCGGACCTAAAGCCAACGCCGGAAAAACCGCTGGTGCGGCCGGATGCTACACCTGGAAAACAACAACGGCCACCTGAACTACCTGAAACGGATAAAGCTTAATACCAGAGTAATAGGCTATCTTTGGATACGTCAGAGGGTAAATAGAGGTGCATCGGATAATGAGCTTACATATAGTGTGAGACCATTAAAACAGGAAACTACATGACTATCACACATGCCTTTCAAAGTATTAGCATCGCCCGTAAGGTTTGCCAGGAACTGCCTATTCAGTTAATAACATAACTCTTATTGTTAATGCAGGACTGGTAATGCTTGCTGATGTGTAATGACTCACTTTAGCATTCAATAATTTTATGAAAGTAACAACCGAAAGCGTTTTTGATGTCCTATTGCGTTTGCGGGATTATTTTCTGGGCGGTGTAACCATTCGCTACAATGAGGAGCCTTTTCGCTCAGAGCTTTTTAGCTCGGAGCAAATGATACGTTATGGTAAAATCGTTGCCCAATCGCATAAATTGGCGAAAGGTAATTACCCCAATCAATTATTAAAAAGGCTGCAAGAGAATGAAACAGCTTTGTTGGAAATCCGCAATTTACTAGTAGAAGATATTAGGGAGGGTAAAATTATTACTCCGGCTGCTGAATGGTTGTTAGATAATTTCTACCTGATAGAAGAGCAGGTAGTAATAGCACGGAAGCATTTACCTAAAGGATATAACGATAGCTTGCCTTTCCTGGAAGAAGGGCCTTCGGCGGGTCTGCCACGTGTTTATGATATTGTTTTGGAGATCATTTCTCACAGTGACGGACGCGTAGATATAAAAAACCTCAGCAGTTTTGTGAGCTCTTATCAGAGTGTTGCCATACTTACACTTGGAGAACTTTGGGCAATACCTATTATGCTTCGTCTTGCTGTTCTTGAAAACTTACGCAGGGTATCAGGAAAGATAGCGTTAGGCATTATAGATCATAGCCTTGCTGACTACTGGGCTGACAGGATGACGGCAACCATTGAAGAAGATCCTGGGAATCTGATATTGACCATAGCCGATATGGCAAGATCAAAACCGGTATTAAACAGTGCATTTGTCGCCGCTTTCACAAGAAAATTACAAGGGAAGGGATCGGCTTTTGCTTTGCCGCTTACATGGGTGGAACAGCAACTTGCGGGGTTGGGAACTAACAGCAACGACCTTGTAAGAGAAGAAAATCAGAAGCAGGCTACAGACCAGGTGTCCGTCAGTAATAGCATTAGTACATTACGTTTTATAGGTGCTACAGACTGGCGTGAGTTCGTAGAGACCCTGAGTATGGTAGACCAGACTTTGCGACGCGATCCTACAGGCACTTATACACGTATGGATTTTGCCACCCGCGACAGATACAGGCATGTAATAGAGTCTTTATCAAAACGCTCGCATCTGTCGGAAACAACAGTTGCTGAAAAGGTTTTAGAGCTTGCGGGAAAACACAAGGCTAGCAATGATTATTCTGAAAGACAAAGCAATATTGGCTATTACCTGATAGATAAAGGACTACAACAAACAGAAGTTGCGGTAGCGGTAAGTTATACAGTAAAACAAAAACTGACCGGCATAATAAAACATAGGCCAGTATTCTTCTACCTGTTATCTATCACCCTACTGACTTGTATAATAGCGTGGAGCCTGTGTTACGTTGCAAATACATACAACAGCTTTGGGTGGGCTCTTTCCATTATTATAACGCTGATATTCATTTCCGGTGCTGCGCATTTGGCAATATCACTTACTAACTGGCTCTCCGTTCTTTGGGTAAAGCCCGTGCTGCTGCCACGAATGGATTTTTCCAAGGGCATTCCTCCGGAATACCGAACACTGGTCGCCATTCCTACTATGTTATTAAGTAAGGCATATATAGAAGAACTGGTAGTGGGTTTGGAGATACGATTTCTGGCAAACAAGGAGAACAATGTTCACTTTTGTCTTCTTACCGATTTTGTGGATGCGGATACTGAAATCTTACAGGAAGATGATGAGCTGCTACAACTTGCCAGCAAAGGAATAAAAGATTTAAATCAGAAATATGCACATTCCGGGTACGATATATTCTTTCTCTTTCACCGCCCGAGGAAATGGAATAACAAGGAAAAAAAATGGATGGGCTATGAACGGAAGCGAGGTAAATTAGCAGCGCTCAACGCGGTACTGAGAGGACATAATAACAATGATTTTTCATTGATTACAGGTAAATATGCTGTACTGACCAACATAAAATATGTTATTACATTAGACTCGGATACCCGCATACCCAGAGAGGCAATATGGAAACTTGTTGCAACAATGGCACATCCTCTGAATCACGCAGTTTATAACAAGCAAAAAAAACGTGTGACCAATGGCTATGGTATATTACAACCACGTGTTATGGCCGCTATGCCTACATCAGGTACCTCGCTTTATTTACGTATGCAAGGAGATGTGTCGGGAATTGATCCCTATACAAAGGTTTCTTCAGATGTGTATCAGGATCTCTTTGGCGAAGGCTCATTCATTGGGAAGGGAATTTATGATGTAGATGTTTTTGAAAGCGCATTGAAGGATGTTTTTCAGGAGAACAGAATACTTAGCCATGATTTGCTGGAAGGTTGCTATGCACGTTCAGGTTTGGTGAGCGACGTGCATTTATATGAAGATAATCCGGCACAATATGCAACAGACATCAAACGACACCACAGATGGATAAGGGGAGATTGGCAGATTGGCGCATGGATGCTGCTTTTTGTTACAGATAGTAAACTTAAGTTAATAAAGAACCCGCTTTCCACACTATCCCGCTGGAAGATATTTGATAACCTGCGTAGAAGCCTGGTCCCGCTATCATTGGTTTTATTTTTATTGGTAGGTTGGACCCTGTTACCTTTTCCCTGGTTCTGGACGCTGTCGTTTACTACAATTATATTAGTGACCTCTATAATTGCTGTTGGTTGGCAATTGATAAACAAACCAATTGATCTCAGTTACTATGCACACCTGTCAGAAGTAGGTAAGGCGGTAAGGGACACTTTGATACGGTTTGTATTTGGAATAGCTGTATTACCATACGAAGCAGTGAAATATACTGATGCTATTGTTCGTACAAACTGGCGTATGATATTTACGCTAAGAAAACTGCTGGAATGGGCGCCCTCTGCCTCATCCGCAACTGCGGGCAATAACCTGCTCTCCGTTTATGCATCGCTATGGATTACTCCTTTTTTATCGTTTATTGCAAGTGCGTGGTTTTTGTATACGAATACTACCACATTATTAGTAGCTGCTCCGATACTTAGTTTATGGTTTTTGGCGCCAATTATTGTGTGGTTGTTAAGCGCCGCTGAAAAAGAGGAAGATCTCATACTGCCGGATGAGCAAATACTATTTCTTAATAAATCTGCACGTAAAATATGGGCTTTCTTTGAGCAATTTGTAACCGAAGACGAAAACTGGTTACCGCCAGATAATTATCAAGAGCACCCGGTTAAAGTTATAGCGCATAGAACATCGCCTACCAATATGGGATTGGCTTTGCTTGCTAATCTGAGTGCGTATGATTTTGGTTATATCACGGGCGGAGTACTTATACAAAAGTGTAATGATACGTTGCAGTCCATGCTTAAGCTGGAACGATATAAAGGGCATTTTTATAATTGGTATGATACGATGTCTTTACAACCACTTCATCCAAAGTATGTGTCAGCGGTAGATAGCGGCAATCTTACGGGCCATCTACTCACATTGAGGCAGGGACTTTTAGATATTGATAAACAGCCCCTTATTAATAAAAGTGTTTATGAAGGGATCAGAATAACGGTAGAAATAATAAGAGGGCTTTCAAATGGCCGTGGTAAAATAATATCGGAAAAAATGCTGGCATTATTGAATGTAGCATCTGGTGATATTGAGTTGACTGTAATCAAAAAAAATCTTGAAGACTTGCTGGCACTTGCGAACCAATTGGATGTGCATAATACCAGTGAAGATATAGAAGTAACTAACTGGACGAAAAGATTATCAAGACAAATATCAGATATAAATGAAGACCTGGCAACAATTGCACCATGGGTTAGTTTGCTGCCGGCCCCCGAGAAGTTTAACCAACTTGCCAGGTTGAATGAGGTGCCTACTTTGTTATTAGAAAAGTCCTTGCCAGAAATCTATCATCAACAAATCCTGAATTATGAACAACAAGATATAAGTACAGCAGAAAAGGAATGGTTGGTTTTACTGCGCACTGCATTAGAAAATGGTAGAAGCCAGGCAGCAGCACGCGTTACTTTACTGGAAGAGCTAGCTGAAATATGTGAACAGTTAAGTGATATATCCTATGACTTTCTTTTAGACAAATCTACAAGCCTTCTAAAGATCGGCTACAATGTTGATGAGCAAAGAAAAGATAAGAGTAGTTACGATTTGCTCGCTTCGGAGGCAAGGTTGGGAGTCTTTGTAGGGATAGCTCAGGGTAAATTACCGCAGGACAGCTGGTTTGCACTTGGACGTCTGCTTACTAATTCAAGTGGCGATGCAATATTACTATCCTGGAGTGGGTCTATGTTTGAGTATCTTATGCCACAGTTGGTGATGCCTGCTTATGAGAATACACTTTTATATCAGACAAATAAGGCAACCGTAAAAAAGCAAATAGAATACGCAGCGAACCGAGGCGTGCCATGGGGAATATCTGAATCAGCATATAATATGTTTGATGCGAACCTTAATTATCAGTACCGTGCATTTGGCGTACCAGGCCTGGGTCTGAAACGTGGTTTGGAAGAAGATTTGGTTATCGCTCCCTACGCATCGATGATGGCGTTAATGGTGGCTCCATCCAAAGCATGCACTAATCTGCAATTACTGTCAGAGGAAGGATATGAAGGCGAATATGGTTTATTTGAAGCAATAGATTTTACTGCCAGTCGCTTACCTCGTGACAAAAGCTACAGTATAGTAAAATCATATATGGTACATCACCAGGGAATGAGTTTACTATCTCTGGCATACGTGTTACTTAATAAACCTATGCAGCAGCGGTTCATGTCAGAACGCAGGTTTCAGGCAACCTTGCTGCTACTACAGGAAAGGATACCAAGAGCTACCATATTTTATGCGCATACCGCCGATATTATAGAAACACATGTTCCCGCAGCAGATGTACAAATGCGCAGCATAAATACTGCCAACACAGTAACGCCGGAAATACAGCTTCTCGGAAATGGCTGCTACCAGATCATGGTCACTAATTCCGGTGGTGGGTACAGTAGGTGGAAAGATATAGCGGTTACTCGTTGGCGAGAAGATGCAACGAAAGATGACCGGGGCATATTTTGTTATATAAAAGATGTGAACAGCGGTAAATTTTGGTCTAATACTTACCAGCCAACACTGCAAGCATCTAAACAATATGAAGTTGTTTTTTCGCAGGGGCATGTTGAGTTTCGAAGACATGACTATGGGATAGATACTAAAACAGAAATAGTTGTATCTCCGGAAGATGATACCGAAATGAGGAGAATGCGGCTGACGAATAATACGCAGTCTGAAAGGGTTTTGGAGATCACAAGCTACGCAGAGGTGGTAATTGCAAGCCAGGCATCAGATGAATCACATCCCTCATTCAGCAACCTGTTTGTTGAGACAGAGATATTGCCTGCGCATAACGCTATCTATTGTACGCGTCGGCCACGGTCAGCAGAGGAAACGCCACCATGGATGTTTCACCTTATGAATGTTCATGGTGCTGTTGCAGAGGAGGTATCTTATGAAACGGACCGTCTGGAGTTTATAGGCAGGGGTAGAAATCTCATTCATCCGCAGGCGATGGAAAACGCTGTATTGTCTGGTAAACAAGGAGCTGTTCTGGACCCTATTGTTTCTATTCGTTATCGAATCACTATAAAACCCTTGCAGACAGTTACGGTAGATATGATATATGGTATCAGCGAAACTAAAGAAGCCTGTGAGAACCTTATGCATAAGTACACTGACACCCACTTGAAAAGGCGGGCGTTTGAACTTTCCTGGACACATAGCCAGGTACTGCTGAGGCAAATTAATGCAAAGGAGGGTGATGCATTATTATACGATCGTTTAGCTGCTGCCGTTATTTATGCTAATCCTATTTACGTGCTGAGCCAGCTTCCATTCAACGTAACTTTAGGGGACAATCAGGTCTTTGGAGTCATTCAGTTTCCGGAGACTTGCCGATAGTATTACTGCACATACATGATACAGATAGCCTGGAAATAGCACAGCAACTGGTGCAGGCCCATGCTTATTGGCGCTTAAAGGGATTGCCTGTTGACCTGATGATATGGAATGAAGACCATGGTTCCTATCGTCAATTATTGCAGGAACAAATACAAGGTTTAATAACCACTGAAATAGTGGGTACCACGATATATAACAGGCCGGGGAGAATTTTTATAAAATCTGCAGACCAAATATCTACAGAGGATAGGTTATTGTTTGAGAGCGTTGCACGTGTAGTGATTCATGATAATAAAGGAAGCCTGGCAGAACAAGTAAACAGGTATCATACCGAATCCGTATTACCTCCACGCCTGGATGTAATACCGATAACTACTGAAAACTTGTATAAAACTATTGGTTTGCCGAACGACCTGATATTTTTCAATAGTATAGGCGGATTTACAAAAGACGGCAAAGAATATAAAATCATAACGGATGAACACCAGACCACACCCGCGCCTTGGGTAAACGTTATTGCCAATGCCGATTTTGGTACTGTCGTTTCTGAAAACGGATCAGCGTACACCTGGGCTATTAATGCGCATGAATACAGGATTACCCCCTGGAGTAATGATCCGGTGACCGATACCGGGGGGGAGGCATTTTATTTGCGTGATGAAGAAACTGGTACTTTCTGGTCTCCTTCACCTTTCCCTAAAGCAGGAGATTCGCCCTACATCACCACGCATGGATTTGGCTATACTAATTTTGAACATACAGAAAATGGTGTCGCTACGGAAATGTGCACATACGTGGACAAAGAGGCTCCAATTAAGTTTATAGTAATAAAAGTGAAGAATGAGTCTGGTCGCGAACGGAAATTTTCTCTCACAGGGTTTCTGGAAATGATATTAGGTGATGTGCGTGCAAAGACAAATATGCATATCATATCGGAGTATGATAGTAAAACCGGTGCGTTGCTGATTCGGAACAGATATAATACACCTTTTGCTGAGCGAGTGAACTTTTTTAAGGTAAATGAATCTAACCAACTAAGTTTTACTACCGATCGTTCGGAATTTATAGGAAGGAACAGCAACCTCAATAACCCAAAGGCATTATATAGAAAGAAACTCTCCGGCAGGAATGGTGCAGGCTTCGATCCTTGTGCCGCTTTACAGGTGAAATTTGATTTGTCGAACGGATCAGAGAAAGAAATTATATTCCAACTTGGTAGCGGTAAAAATATTGACGAAGCAATAATGCTGATACATAAGTTTGCCGATAGGGATACAGTATCTACTTCTTTACAAGAAATAAAAGCATACTGGGAAGACATGCTGGGAGCTGTACAGGTGACCACGCCAGACACAGCGTTGAACATACTGGCTAATGGCTGGCTGACTTACCAGACGCTGGCATCTCGCATCTTTGCCAGAAGTGGTTTCTATCAGTCGGGGGGCGCTTTTGGTTTTAGAGATCAATTACAAGATGTATTAGCATTACTGCATACCAGTCCAATCACAGCACGAACGCAAATATTGCTATGTGCCTCAAGGCAATTTGCAGAGGGAGATGTACAGCACTGGTGGCACCCACCAGAGGGTAGAGGTGTACGCACGCGTTGTTCTGATGATCTGCTATGGCTGCCATTTGCTGTTTGCCGTTATGTTACTGTGACAGGCGATAATGAAATCTTAAAGGAGTCAGTCAGTTTTCTTGAGGGCAATCTGTTGAATGCTGATGAGGATTCAATTTATGAGTTGCCTGTTAGTGGTAAGTTGTCGGCCAGTTTATATGAACATTGCGTACGCGCTATCAAGTATAGTCTTCGGTTTGGTAAACATGGCCTACCACTGATTGGCTCAGGAGACTGGAATGATGGTATGGATCGCGTTGGCAACAAAGGTGCGGGCGAAAGTGTTTGGTTAGGGTTTTTCCTCTATGACATACTGATTAGTTTTACCAGAATAGCGGATAGTCATGGAGATACAAATTTTGCTGCTACCTGCGTAAAGGAAGCAGATACCTTAATGTCAAACCTGCAATTATCAGGTTGGGATGGTAACTGGTATAGGCGAGCCTACTTTGACGACGGTACACCATTGGGCACGAAAGAAAACGATGAATGTAAGATTGACGCCATTGTTCAAAGCTGGTCCGTGTTGTCTGGAGCTGCCGATGATGAGCGCAAAGAGATGGCAATGGCTGCGCTGGATCAATACCTGGTGAAAAGAGAACTTGGCCTTATTCAACTGCTTG
>CBFGNI010000077.1:0-12314 GCA_965650105.1 uncultured bacterium
AAATAGAATAACCCAAAGCGGATTCTTATACATCTGCTTCATTCCATCCATTTCTGCCGCCTTACTTTGCAACTCGGCAGCCGTTGCACCGTTTGCTGCTGCTTTCTTCAGCATTAGCTCAGCATACCTATCCATAAAATCGGGAATGAAGTTGTAATAGTATATCAACCAGCTTATGACATACATGGTTGATGCGATCAAACTTATAAAAAGTCCGATCTGGAATGCTTTACCGAAACTGATCACACCACCATTATACTTATCGCGGAAATTTTTAATAGCTACAAATATGAAGGCGAATGCAATGATCATGCTTGCATATCCCCATATCATGCTGCCTTCTCCGAAATCCTCACTGTTGTGGCAAACCCCCATAGTGATGACCATCAGTATTGATACTATTAGGCCGGCAATAACCCCGAACGTTAAAATATTTTTTCTCATAAAGTAGTTGTTTGGTTTTCGTACAAAGATGGGGTGTGCAACCTTGTTTCCTTTCATACTAAAGTATGATTTTTAGTACTAGTTCCTTTTTTCACCTATTTGGATGAATAATATCACTCTATGATTTTCAGCCTTTTAGCTTTTTCTATTGCCTGGGTACGCCTCTCTACATCCAGTTTGAAGAATAAATTGGATGAATGTGTTTTTATAGTATTTAAAGAGACGAATAACCGTTCAGCTATCTCCTTATTACTTAACCCTCCGGCCATCAACTGCAAAACTTCCAGTTCTCTTTTACTAATGTTTAGCTTAGTGAGCTCTTTCTCATTTATAGTAAAGTCTGATCCCTGCTCTACATAAACCGTCTTTTCAATTACTACTTCCTTTATCTTAGGCTTGGTAAGTTTTAGAGCCAGCCATATACCCAAGCCTGTAAAAATGATAGCTACCAACCCCGCATATATCTCAAAAGCATAGTCGACAATGATGAACTTTAACTGTATCCATTGCAGCAAAAAAAGCAATACAGCCATAGCAATGCTATACAGTATTATACTCTTATTGCGTGCCCAGAAACTCAGCGTCATGGTATTTGATTGAATTCAAAATTAACCTGTAGTATTAATAATGCAAACTGCATGTTGTTTAGAGATATTATCAACAATAAAAAAGCACATGGCAAAAACCATGTGCTTTAAAGAAACTTATACTGATACTAATTATTGTTGTTATGTACGGTATCGTTCACGGTAGTATCATTTACCGGATTGGCATTTAGATTATTATCAGGATCGTTGACTAATACTGCTGTATCTGCATCAGTTGTAGTATTACCAGTTTGTTCCGTAGAAGTACAAGAATACAAGGCTAAAGTCATCGCCGTGAGTATAAATAAGAATGTGGTTTTCATATTATGCTTTGTGTTTAGTTAGCGATGTATTTCAGAACCATTATTAGCTTGCCATTCGTTGGCAAAATAATCAGCATCTTCATCATTCTTGGTATGTACGCCTAATACAATATTACCTTTCTTAACACCGTCTTCATATATCTTTGCACGCTCTTCAGGTATGCCCGCCCCTACAAGCGCACCAATAATACCACCCGTTGCTGCACCCGCACCCGCACCGGCAAGACCAGCTGCTAACGGACCAGCTATAATAAGCCCCAGGCCTGGCAAAACAAGGTTGGTACCAATCGCAGCAATAGCACCTGCAACGGCGCCCAAAGTTGTACCTATTGCAGAACCAGTTCCGGCACCTTCCAGTGCTTTATTACCTAATTCTGTTTTTACTGTAGTAGTTCCGAAATGTGTATCTCGTGCTTTGTCCGACATCATAACGTGTATATCATCTCCTGCATAGCCGCGCGTGTTTAGTGAGCTATATGCGCGCTCTGCACTTTCCCTGTCAGCAAACATTCCAGTAACCAATCTGCGATTTGTGTTTTGATTTTCCATAGTTAGATTTTTTCATGAGTCAATTCTACAATCGTGCCTCTCCTGAAATTATTTATAAGAATATTGCCTTTCAATAATCATATAATAACAATATTGTTTAGTAATGTGCTGATTGGTAGTCTAAGCAGTGGAATAATTACATAGCTGGTTTTTAAAATAATTATTTTATTACAAATAAAATAATTCATCTATGTAGTTTTTATTCTACATTAAGTATGCTCAGCATCTCTGATAAATTTTCTATTTGCAGAACTAGAGGTAAATATGAAATAAAAAGCAGATCATCACTGATCTGCTTTATGGTCGGGAAGACAAGATTCGAACTTGCGACCCCTTGAACCCCATCCAAGTGCGCTACCGGGCTGCGCTACTTCCCGAACCGTTAAATTGGGGAAGCAAATATATGGTTTTTATCTTTCTCGCAAACCGTCACAACTTCATATTTTATATAAGGGCAAATAACCCAGGTGTATCTCATCCTCAATATCAGCAACACTTCCAGATAATACTACACTATATTTTTCTTTATACTTTTCAGGCAGTATATCTTTTATTTCATACAAGTCGTCCACATCAATCCCATACTTATCATCTACATGTGCAACAGCACCTTTAAAACCTGTATGCTTGAAAAAACTGGTTTGTTTTGATGTCCTGACAGCATTTTCTTTAGTAACTGCAGCTACCAGCATCTTGTAGTGATATTCTTCAAATTCACCTTGCTTATAGCCGCCCAGATTAATAAAGAATAACTTGGTCATGGCCTGCTGCGGTGCATTTGTATGCTCCATTACTTTTACCCTATATCCATCTACTATATTCACTTCCCGCCAGGCATCAATATGAATATTATTTTTAGCCTCAGGCCAAAACGCATTGATATCCGGTATCAATTCCTTAAGGTTATTTGCAATACCAAAGAACATATCATGTTGTTCGGTAAGCCGTCCTTTAGGGCGGCAACCAAGCAAGAGCATATACAATTTAGGGCACTCCACTTATAGCTTAAAATGAGGATTGTAAATAATACCAAACAAATTGCCCCAAGGGTCTTTTACTGCTGCTACCACAATATCGCCACCTACATCCGCAGGTTCTTCGTAAGCAGTAGCTCCTAGTTCTAATAAACGATCATATTCTTTACGTACATCTTCAACACCCCAATAGGTAGTACTGTTTGTACCTAATACAGGTTGTTCACCTTCTACGGGCTGCAGGCCAAGTTCATAACCGGCTACATTAAAGCCTACATAAAAAGGCTCATCGAAATAAGGTTCTATTCCTAATACCTTGGTGTACCATTCCTTTGCTTTTTGCAGATCAGGAACTTTATACCCTAATGTGCGTAAACCCATATATGTTGACATAAGATAGTTTTATACGAATATAGGAAGATGCATGCGTACACGACGCACCGCTAATGCACCATACTTGTTAACTTACATCCGCTTATGAAACTGACTTTAGGCTTTAGCCCCTGCCCCAACGATACATTTATATTCGATGCAATGGTGAACAATAAAATTGACACCAAAGGCATTACGTTCGATTATGTAATGGAAGATGTGGCTACATTGAATAAATGGGCCGAAGAAGGTAAACTAGATATTACTAAACTTAGTTACAGCACCTTTCTACATACCGTTCAGCAATATGCCTTATTGCATAGCGGCAGCGCGCTTGGTAAAGGTGTTGGCCCGTTACTAATTGCTAAAGAGCAATTAGACCTGAAAAATATAGCCGATTTTAAGATCGCCATACCTGGCTTTAATACAACTGCCAATTTATTATTATCAATTGCCTACCCACAGGCCAAGAATAAAACAGAACTTGTATTCAGCGACATAGAGCAAGCAGTTATAGATGACAAATATGATGCTGGCCTCATCATACACGAAAGCCGTTTTACTTACGCGCAAAAAGGGCTGGTAAAACTGATGGACATGGGCGATTGGTGGGAGAACTTTGCAAATGCACCTATACCATTAGGCGGTATTGTATTGCGCCGCAGTTTCGATAAAGAGTTGAGTGTAACTATTGACAGTATCATAAAAGAAAGCCTCGCTTATTCATGGAATAATTATCCAGCACTATCGCAGTTTGTAAAAGACAATGCGCAGGAAATGGAAGAGAGCGTAATGCGCCAACATATTGAACTGTATGTAAACAACTACAGCACCGATCTTGGGGAAGAAGGAAGACAAGCGATCATTCAATTATTTGAACAGGCTAAAAAAGCTGGTTTGGTTGATGCCCAAAATTTACCGGCATCTATTTTTTACTGATCAGGCTAATACATAGAGGGCAGGTAAATTTCTACCCAAACCATCGTAGTCTAATCCATACCCAACTACAAAATCATCGGGTATCTCAAAACAGTGATAGTCTGGCTTCACATCGTATTGAAGCGCCGTTGGTTTAGATAGAAATACTGCAATTTTTATTGAAGCAGGTTGGCGCTGCCATATTTCAGGCAGAAAGGAATGAAGGGTTTTACCACTATCTATAATATCTTCCAATATTACTACATGCCTGCCTGTAAGGTTTTCATCCATACCTATAGCAGTAATAACATTACCTGTTGAAGTAGTGCCTTTATAGGATGCCAGCTTAATAAAAGATATTTCTGCCGGTATGTCTATGGCCCTGAAAATATCAGCCGCAAACATAAATGACCCATTGAGTACAACTATAAAAAGTGGATCTAGGCCCTGATAGTCTTCCGCTATTTGCCTGCCAGTTTCAAATACCTTTTTTTGAATAGTAGCGGCATCTATAAACGGCTTAAATGTTTTATCATGTACCCTGAGTAATTCCATAATTATTGCACACGCAATTTTTGGCCTACCTGCAGCTCCCTGAAATCAAGATCATTCATATTAAGCAAGTCGCGCATGCTGAT
This sequence comes from uncultured bacterium, assembly GCA_965650105.1. Lineage (GTDB taxonomy): Bacteria > Bacteroidota > Bacteroidia > Chitinophagales > Chitinophagaceae > Polluticoccus. The sequence goes on from CBFGNI010000077.1 coordinate 4,806, forward strand.
ATGATGGTTCTTAGCAATGCCAAAAGCTGTGTCTCCCTTTTTTACCGTATAGTACTTTTTGCCTTTTACAGTTAGCAATTCCTGCTTAGGTTCTTCTTGTTTTTTTACAGTTTCTTCACGCTTCGGTTCAGTTTTCACGGCAGATGTTCCTTGCTCAGGAGTATCTGTTTGTATGGCCGTATCCGTAGCTGCAGCATCTGCTGCGGGCTGCGCATCGCGCGCTGCGTACACTACTTTATCAAACCTGGCTTTCAGCGCATCAAATTCATCTAATGGCTGTTCTTCTTTTTTAGGTTCTGCGGTTAGGGCTTGTGGCGGTAGCGCCGCTTGTGCATTTTCCTCTTCAATAGCCTCTTCTACGGGTTGTTCGTTCGCAATATTTACAGGTTGGGGCTGCTGCGGGCCTATTATCTGGTTGGTTGACACAACCATTTCATTTGAGTTGTAAGATGGTATAGCAGCTACAACTTCTTCTCCAGCTGCGGTTACCTGTTCCTTTTCAATGGCCGGAGTTTCATTTTGCACTAGATAAGGCGTTGGTACCGGTATATTGACATCTTTTACTTCTGTACCTGCTACAGTTTGTGGTTTGCCTAAGGCTTCTTCCTGCAGTTGCAGTACACTACCAACTAATGGCTCTTCGCCCTGCGAAAGCTTATTCAGCATTCTTATACTTTTTAGTTGCATGCCCTCATACTGTGCTATCTTCAGCAAGTTCTCATCTTCCTTTACAATATGCGTATTATTTATACCCCTTGCATGTTTGCGCTCCAGGTATAAATACATATTCTCAGGCAATGGCCTGTCATTAATATCGTTAAACTCCAGCAAGCGCTCGTAACGGATATCAAATTTCAGTGCATATTCCAGGGGCATATCACCTTTACGGGCATATACGGCTTTCAATCCGTTCACTTTTACCTGCTCGCCAAAAGGAGGATAAGTTATTGCTGTATCAGCCTTCGGCTGCCCGGTATAGTTCTCGTTTACTTTAATTCTGCTTGCAGCTTTAATACCCGGCATTGGCATACCATAAGTTGCAGCAACAGGTATATCTGAAGAAATAGCCATATCAGCACTTGCTTTTTCAGGGCCGTCTTTTTCAGGTATTATTTCTTTTTCAAGTTTTGCAATATCATTACTGTATGTGGCCGGGTTTTCCATTGCCACGTAAGTATATTCCTGCAAGTGATAGTCCTCTATCAGCTTAATAAGTACGTTGGCATACCTTGGATTAGTAGCATAACCACATTTACGTAAGCCTGCGGCCCAGGATGCATAATCCGTAGGCGACATCTTAAACAGCTCTGCATACCGCGGCGTGCTGGCTAAGTAATCGGAGTGATCTTTATACGACTCTTCGGCTGTTTTATATTTTCTAAAACATTCATTCGGTGCATCATCAGTATGTGCGAATGTTTCACCAGTCCAGGCTTTTTTACACTTTATACCAAAGTGGTTGTTCGCTTCCGTAGCCAGTTCGCTTGCACCGGCCGATGTTTCATGAATGCCTTGCGCTAATGTAATAGCTGCCGGTATGCCACTACGTTGCTGTTCCAGCACAGCCAGGCGGCAATACGTTTTTATATATTCGCGCGCACGGTCGTCGTAACTCTGAGCTTTTAATACCATAGCAGCAAAGGCAACTAAAACCAATGTAAGCACTATACTCTTTTTCATCGCAGTAAATATATTAATGACGTCAATTCTTAATTTTCCTTATTAGCATGAGGCCATCGCGTAAAGGTAACAGCACTTGCTCTACCCGGTCGTCCTCTTTTATTTTTTTGTTGAAAGCATGCATGGCTCTTGCATTTTTGCTTTGTTCATTTTCAGGCAAAAGCACATCTCCTTCAAACAATACATTATCCGCCAATATGTATCCGCCAACAGGCACTTTATCAAAAACCAGGTCGTAATAAAGATTGTAATTCGGCTTATCAGCATCAATAAATACCAAATCAAAGTCATATTCCAATTCAGGTATTATGTCTGCCGCCTTTCCTACGTGCTGAATAATTATTTCTTCCAGTCCTGCATTGCAAAAATAACTAAAACTCATGTCTTTGAGTTCTTCATTAATGTCTATTGTATGCAGTTGCCCTCCTTTCTTTATGCCTTGTGCCAGGCATATAGCCGAATAGCCGGTATAAGTACCCAATTCCAAAACATGCATTGGCTGCACCATATTGCTAACCATAGCAAGAAACGCGCCCTGCAGGTGGCCTGATAGCATTACCGCCTGTTCTACCTTCATATTGGTTTCACGGTTCAGTTTAGCCAGCACGCTTGACTCGGGAGTAGTAAAGGCTTCGGCATAATCATTCAATGCTTTCGATAGTAACAGTTTCGTCATGCGATATTAGAAGTTAGGCTGTAGCTTATTGTGCGCATAAAAATCCTGAAAGTATTCGGCCACTTCGTCGGGTGTGTCCAGTATCTTGATCATTTCCAGGTCGCCGGGACTTATATTACTTTCTTCTTCCAGCATTACGGTACGCATCCAATCGAACAGGCCATTCCAATAAGCTGAGCCCATACATACCATTGGCGTTTGTGTAAACTTGCGTGTTTGTATTAGCGTGGCTATTTCGAAAAACTCATCCATAGTTCCCCAGCCTCCCGGCATCATTATAAAACCTTGCGAGTACTTCGAGAACATGACCTTACGCACAAAGAAGTATTCAAACTGAAGGTTATTTTCCCTGTCTATATACTCATTATGGGTTTGTTCAAAAGGCAGTTCGATATTAAGGCCAACAGATCTGCCGTCAACCATCTGTGCGCCTTTATTGGCCGCTTCCATTATACCCGGCCCGCCACCCGATATGATACCAAACCCCTCTTCTGCCAGCTTCTTCGCTACTTCAACGGCAAGCTCATAATACTTACTACCCGGCTTGGTACGGGCCGAGCCGAATATAGATATACATGGGCCTATCTTGGCAAGGGTTTCAAACCCTTGCACAAATTCCGCCATTATTTTAAATACCTGCCAGCTTGAGTGTGCACGTGTTTCTGTCCAATCGCGGAGTTTTACTTTTGTATACTTTTCTTTCATAAACTATTCTTCAAATGCCAATAAGGGTTCACTTTTCTTCGAACACAAAAATAGCATCAAAAATGCCAGTCCTGCGTTTATTATCAGCAGTTCTGTACCTATTGTATAGCCACCCAACCACTGCCTATCATGTTGTTTCAATATGTAACACATTACCGGGGCCAACACGCAAATTATTGGCACAGCACTGTTTATAACATTTCGTTTAGTGAAAATACCAAAACTAAACAAGGCGAGTAGCGGCCCGTAAGTATATCCAGCCACTACCAATAGTATTTGTATCAGCGAGCCGTTATCCACTTCCCTGAAAAAAAATACGCAGCCCAGGAATATAATGGCGAATACATTATGCACTACCAGTCTCACCTTACCTTTTTTCTTTTCATCCCAGTCTTCCCTGCGTTTCATGCCTAATATATCGATACAGAAAGAAGAAGTAAGCGCCGTAAGTGCTCCATCGGCACTGGGAAAAAGTGCTGATATCAGCCCAATTAAAAAACAAACGGTAATATAAAAAGGTAAGCCGCTATTTACAGCTATTGTAGGGAAAAGATCGTCACCTGCTACCGATATGCCTTTAGCATCGCTATATAGGTACAACAACCCTCCCAGCAACAGGAATATAAAATTAGCTACCAGCAATGTAAAGCAGAATGTTACCATGTTTTTCTGCGAGTCTTTCAGGTTGCTTACACTTATATTCTTCTGCATCATTTCCTGGTCAAGCCCTGTCATAGCTATTGTGATAAATGCGCCACCTAATATCTGTTTCAGGAAGAAGTTCGATTCTTTAGGATCAGTATAGAACAATTTGGTGTACCCTTTTTCCTGCATAGCTGCCCAGGTGCTGCTAAAATTAAGATTGAGTGTATCCATTATATACCATACGCAAACAAGCAATGCCAGTATCATGAATGTGGTTTGCAAGGTGTCCGTCCAGACTATGGTTTTCACACCACCACGATATGTATATAGCAATATCAACACCAGTATCACAATCGCTGTTACTTCAAACGATATACCCATACCTTCCAGCACAAATTTCTCCAACACTTTTATTACAAGATATAGCCTGAGCGTAGCACCCAATGTGCGCGACAGGATAAAAAACATTGCGCCTGTTTTATAAGAGGTAACGCCCAACCGCCTCTCGAGATAAGTATAAATAGAGGTGAGCTGCAAACGGTAATATAAGGGTAGTAAAATAAACGCTACTGCAAAATAGCCTAACCAGTAGCCTATCACCACCTGAAAATAATCGAACCCGGTTTTACCAACTACACCAGGCACGGAAATAAAGGTCATGCCCGATAATGAAGTACCTATCATACCAAATGCCACTACCCACCACTTACTATTGCGGTTGCCAATAAAGAACGACTCGTTGTTGGAATGCCTGGATGTATAGAACGCAATGCCTAACAGCAAAGCAAAATATGCAAGCACTATCGACAATAAGATGGCTGAACTCATAATGTGAAAATAACTAAAAAATAAAGCCTTCCGCAGAAGGCTTTAAAAGCATTTATTATATAAGATGTTTATTAAAATCCTACAGCTACACCTATACGCAGGTCTATGGTATTCCGGTATGGGCTGTTGGGCTCTTGTAATATATCGTATAGCGCCATAGCTAAAATAGAAACCCTGTTACTGATTGGCTGGCGCAAGCCTATACCCGCCAAAAGGCTGGGCACTGTAGTCCGCGTTTTATCTATTTGAATATTACCATTAGCATCAAAATACGGATTGCTCGACTGAATCTCCAGGCTGTTTATTTCAGGCTGTACATGCACAAAAATATTTTGAAATACTAAGTACCTTGCCCAAACACTACCTGTATAAATTGAGGTTTTAAATTTATAAGAGGCGATAGGCGTATTAAACTGATCGACTACAGGAATATCAAACTTAAAATATTGATAGCCTAAGCCAATGCCTGCTGAAAACTTATCGGTTATCGCATAGCCTACTACGGGTGATATTCCCAGATTTGTGTAACCACTGCCAATGCCAAATATAAAGCCGCCTCCAAATATCAGGCGGCTTGGGTCAAAACCCTTTACTGGTTCTTTTTTACCTTCACGTTCAGCCTCGGTTATAGGGCGGCCGCTACTGCTATATACTTCCTGCGCAAACGAGGCAAAACTCATAGCGCTGCATAACAAAACGAGGCATATTTTTTTCATGTAAATACTATTGATGCGAAGTTAACAAGCTCAAGGCTTAATACATGCTGTTTTAACCACTATTTTGTAAAACAAATGCTAAAGGAATTATAAAAATATCTTCCCCGGGTTAAGTATTCCTTGCGGGTCGAATAAATGCTTAATATCTTTCATAAGCTGTAGCTGTACTTCACTGAATGCAATATCCATATAGTTCTTCTGCACAAGGCCGATACCATGCTCGCCCGATATGGTGCCCCCCATTGCCACTACCTCTTTAAATAATTCACGAATGCCTTCCGGTAGTTTATTCTTCCAGTCATCATCGCTCATATCCGCTTTTACAATATTAACGTGCAGGTTACCGTCGCCTGCATGGCCATAGCATACCGAATGGAAACCATATTCTTTACCGATACGCTTTACTATTTGCAGCAACTTAGGCAGCTCTGCCCTTGGCACTACGGTATCTTCTTCTTTATATATCGAATTGCTTTTTACCGCTTCGCCTACTTTGCGGCGCAGGGCCCAAAGCATTTGTTTTTGTTCATGGCTATCAGCAAATAATACTTCTCCTGTATTGAATTTTTCCATTACGCCTGCTATCGCCTCCATCTCTGCGTATAGTTGCTCTTTGTTATTGCCATCTACTTCTATCAGCAGGTGTGCCTGTATATCATCAGGCAAAGCAATACCTTCTGCCTGTGTGTATTTCATCGACCATTCCAGCGCATCGCGCTCCATAAACTCCAGTGCCGATGGTGTGTAACCCGCAAGGAATATAGCATTCACAGCCTCACAAGCTTCCACTGCCGAGCGGAATGGCACCAGCATCGGCAGGTCATGCTGCACGGCAGGTATCAGTTTCAATACTATTTTAGTAATAACGGCTAACGTTCCTTCACTACCCACTATTAGCTGGGTAAGATTATATCCTGTTGCATTCTTTAATACATTAGCGCCGGTCCACATTATATCGCCATTTGGCATTACTACTTCAAGGTTCAGCACATAATCTTTTACCACACCATACTTCACAGCTCTTGGCCCGCCTGAATTTTCCGATACATTTCCGCCTATAAAACAAGACCCTTTACTGGCGGGGTCGGGCGGATACATCAAACCTTTTTCCTTAACAGCGTCCTGTAGTTCCTGTGTTATTACACCCGGCTCCACCGTCACCTGAAAGTTGCAGGTATCTATATTTAATATTTTATTGAACCTGCGCATATCCAGCACCACACCGCCATACAAAGCTAATGCCCCGCCACTTAAACCCGTGCCTGCACCACGTGGTGTAACGGGTATGTTATGTGCGTTACAATATTTCATAATACTGCTCACCGCTGCTACGGTAAACGGTTGTATCACTACTTCGGGCAGGTAATGCAGGTCTTCCGTCTGGTCCGATGCAGCATTGGCAAGGCTTTCAGCATCACCCATAACACTGTGCACACCTTCTGTTTTATTGAAGAAGTCAATATCCGCTTGTTCTATCTTTTTAAAATTCATAGAAAGGCTAAAATTAGAACAAAATATTCCGCTTTGATTATCAGCTAACTATGCACACCCAATACCTGCTTTAACAAAATATTATCCATTAGCAGGTACTATGTTATACATAGTATTATAAAAAACATTAGTTTTGTCTTTGTAAAAGCAAGGACATGACGATAGATAATACGGAATCGCAAATGAGGAAAGGGTTGCTGGAGCTATGCATACTGGGTATCATACACAAACAAAAAGAAGCATACCCAAGTGATATACTAGAGCAGTTGAAAGAGGCGAAACTGGTGGTGCTGGAAGGTACCTTATACCCTTTGCTTACAAGGCTTAAAAATGCAGATATGCTGAGTTACCGTTGGGAGGAATCGCCCAGTGGGCCGCCGCGCAAATATTTCGCGCTCACGAAAAACGGTTTGAAATTTTATGCTCAGCTACGCAGCACCTGGGATGAATTAAGCAATGCAGTGAATCATTTAACTACAACTATATAAAACCACGCTTATGCAACGCATCATACAAATAACCATCGCCGGCAGGTTGATACCTATTGAGGAAGATGGTTACCTGTTATTAAAAGACTACATCTCATCGCTTGAGCGCCATTTTGATGGCGAAGAAGGCAAATATGAGATCATTCACGATATAGAAGCACGCATTGCCGAGCTATTCACCATACGTCTGAATGCTGGCGCACATGCTGTGGATAAATCGGATGTATTGAAAGTAATAGAAACACTTGGCCCCGCCAGCGCGTTGAATGAGGGCAGAGAT